>JBNMKW010000005.1:0-62163 GCA_050874545.1 Megasphaera sp.
CCGCATAATCTGTAGAAATACTGTTTTATGGGGAAAGGGGCTTTGCGCCCATTTTTCAACGGCCATTCTCTAAAAAAAACAAAATGGGTATGAAAAAAGAAGGTGGACAAAATACTTTCGCATTTTGTCACACCTCCTTTTATTGTGTTGAAAAAGATGATAAAATTTGGGTTTTCCTTGTTAAGGCTGAAACATGCTAACAAGGAATAATTGATTTATGCATGGAAACTTTCGCGTGTTACTAACTCTGCGCTAAATTCTGTACGCACGGGGACAGAAAGTGTTTCTTTGCCTGTCAAATCCATGACAATACGGACAGCTGCATTACAAAGACTGGATAATTTGTTATCTAAACTAGTCAAGGTAGGGGTAGCGCATTGGGCTAAGATAGAGTTGTTGCAGCCGATAACGGGTATATCGCGACCGCAGCGGCGTGCGGCTCGCTGTGCACCAATGGCAAGAACATCTTCAGAAGTGACAATGGCATCAAAATAGATGCTGTTGGATAGTAAGTTTTCGATTAATGTTTCAGCATCCTTTAAGGTGCGGGGAATTTGCCGGAGAAGCTGTGGGGAAGCAGTTAGCCCCAATTCACGCAGTCCTTCTTGGATACCGTTCAGTTTTTGACGGCCGCTGTAAGTTAGAGAATCGTAAATATACAAAATAGAGTGATAGTTTCGTTCGGCCAATTTATGAATAATAGTACGCATGCCGTCTTTTTCATTGCAGACGACACTGTACATATGAGGCTGATGGTAATCGCTGTTAATAGTAATAATCGGTGTATGTTCTGCTATACGGCACAGTTGGCGGATATCAGCTTCTGATGAGAAGGGAGTACCAATGGTAATGATGGCATCGACATGCTTAGCCGCCATATCGGTGATATATTTGCTGTTGCGGCCTGTATCCGTTCCTGTGTTGGAAAGCATTACGTCAAAATGATGTTTTCGCAGGCCTTCTTCCAGAAGAGAAACAGCATGTGCATAAAAAATATCGGATATATCTGTGCAGACGACGCCGACTATTTTCATGGAATCTAAGCCTAGGCCGCGCGCAAAGGGATTGGGTTTGTATCCCATTTCCTGCATGACTTCAAGAATGTGTTTTTTCGTTTTTTCACTTACGCGGCTGCTGCCGTTTAGTACGCGGGATACAGTGGCAATAGAGACATTGCATTTTTGAGCGATATCGTAAATGGTTATATTCATAACGGTAAAATTCCTTTTGTATTTTTAACTTTATTATAGCATATTTACGGTAAAACTTAACAAATAATAATGTAAACAGTTACATATAATGGTAATACCAGAAGGTGTTTTTATTGTAAATGAGAGTGAGATATGGTGAAACCATATAACTTGTCTAGAATTACGCAGAGAATGCTCGATTTTTCACGTACTATGTAATGACAAAAACGCATTAAAAAAGCCATATTTTTCAAAATTAATACCGAATATACATAGTACGTTGACATGATTGTACCATAGTGGTACATTTACAACAAGACGTGTAAGAGCTTACAATAAAAAGACTCTTACGAATACAAGTTATTATCACCAATACAGCGATTGCTGCACCGCGAGAGGAGCTAATATATTATGAAACAGTTTATGGATAAAGACTTTTTATTGGATACGGAAACAGCACGGCACCTTTTCCACGATTATGCAGAAAAAATGCCGATTATTGACTATCACTGCCATATCTCTCCACAGGAAATTGCCGAAGATCATCACTTTAAAAGCATTACGGAAGTATGGCTTGGCGGTGATCATTATAAATGGCGTTTGATTCGCTCTAATGGAACACCGGAAGAAAAAGTTACTGGTAAAGAATCTACAGATTTGGAAAAATTTGTGGAATATGCGAAAGCCCTTTCAAGAGCAATTGGTAATCCGCTGTATCATTGGAGCCATTTGGAACTGCAGCGTTACTTTGGGATAACAAAACCGTTAAATGAAAAAAGTGCTAAAGAAATTTTTGATGCCTGCAATGCTAAGTTAAAAGAAGCTGATATGGGGGTACAGGGATTGATTAAACAGTCCAATGTCAACGTTATCTGCACGACGGATGACCCCGCTGATGATTTGAAATGGCATCAGAAATTGAAAGAAGAACAGACTTGCAGTGCAAAAGTATATCCGGCTATGCGTCCGGACAAGCTGATGAACATTGATAAAGAAGGCTATGCAGCATATATAGAAAAATTAGGTAAAGCTGCTGGTGTAGAAATTAAAACATTTGCAGATATTCGCAAAGCAATGGATAAGCGTATTGCTTTCTTTGAAGAAATGGGATGCCGTGCAACGGATCATGCATTGGAATATGTATTCTGCCGTGTTGCGGATGAAAAAACGGTGGATGCCATTATTGCCAAAGCACTGCGTGGAGAAACGATTTCTGTTGAAGAAACAGAAGCATATAAAACAGCTCTCCTTACGTATCTTGCTGGTGAATATTACAAACGCGGCTGGGTTATGCAGCTTCATTTTGCAACGCTCCGTGACCTCAACACGGAAATGTATAAAAAATTAGGCCCGGATACAGGTTTTGACTCTATTGCAGCAGGCAACTGCGGCAAAGGTTTGGCTGCGTTTTTGGATCATCTTCATGAACTTCATATTTTACCGAAAACGGTATTATACTCCGGTACACCGTCTGACAATGCCATGATTGGCACGATTATCGGCTGCTTCCAAGGTCCTGAAGCTCGCGGCAAGATTCAGCAGGGTGCTGCATGGTGGTTCAATGATACGAAACAAGGCATGATTGACCAAATGACCAGCATTGCTAATCTTTCTGTATTCGGCAACATTTTGGGTATGCTGACAGATTCTCGTTCTTTCCTTTCTTATGCACGTCATGAATACTATCGCCGTATTCTTTGCAACTGGATTGGCAACTTGGTAGAAAATGGAGAATATCCTAACGATGAAGACGCATTGCGCCAGCTCGTAGAAGATATTTGCTATAACAACGTAGCCAATTATTTCCAGTTTCAGCTTTAATTACCCATTACCCTGCAGAAAAGGAGCATTACACTGATGAAAAACGTATGTGAATGTTATAAAAACGTTTCCCGTCCGATTAAAGTATTACAGTTTGGCGAAGGCAATTTCCTTCGCGGGTTTGTAGATTACGCGATTGATGCAGCGAATGAAGAAAAAGGTTTTAATGGCAACGTTGCCATTATTATGCCTCGTTCCGGTAAGACAGACCGTTTTTCCAAACAGAACAATCTCTATACCGTATGCTTGCGCGGCCAACAAAACAGCAGTACCTATACAGAAGACCGGGTGATTACTTCGGTAGCGTCTGTTATCAGTGCCAAAGATGAATACGATGATTTTATGGCTTTGGCTCATGAAGACTCACTGGAATTTGTTGTTTCCAATACGACAGAAGCGGGCATTGCTTTTGATGACAGTGATGCCTTGACTGACTGCCCGCCGAAAACGTTTCCGGCCAAATTAACCAAATTTTTATATGAACGGTATACCTATTATCAAGGTGCGGCAGATAAAGCCTTGACGATGCTGCCAACGGAATTGAACGACAATAACGGGCAGTTACTGCAGCAATGCGTATTGCAGTACGCACAGCATTGGCAGCTGGACGAAGCCTTTATGGCTTGGCTGACAAATAGCTGTTTGTTTGTCGATACATTGGTAGACCGCATTGTTACAGGGTATCCAAAAGATACGATTGACCAATTACAGCAGCAGTTAGGCTATGAAGATAATTTATTGGTACAAGCCGAACCTTTTTCTCTTTGGGTTATTGGCAACCCGGCCATTGCAGACCGGCTGCCGCTGGGATCGAGCAAATTCCATATAGAATTTACGGATCATATCCAAGCCTTTAAAGAACAAAAAGTACGTATCCTTAACGGTGCGCATACATCCATGGTATTGGGGGCATACTTGGCAGGGTTGGATTATGTAGGCCAATGCATGGCAGATACGATTGTCCGTCGGCAGCTGGACCAGACTGTTTTTGGGGAAATCGTACCGACAGTACACCTGCCAAAAGAAAAAGCGGAAGCATTTGCTAAGGCTGTCTATGAACGGTTTGAAAATCCCTTTGTAAAACATGCCTTGCTGGCCATTTCCTTAAACTCTATTTCAAAATGGAGAGCTCGTGTATTGCCGACATTTAAAGACAGCTTGGCAGCAACGGGCAACTTGCCGAAATGGCTGACTTATTCCTTTGCAGCGTTGCTGGCATTTTACCGCACAACGCAGGCAGGTACGGATTGCCTCGTTGGAACGCGCGGCACAAATACGTATGAAATCCACGATGATGCCGATAAATTGGCTGTTATCAAGGAATATGCCGGCCGTTCGACTGCAGACTATGTACAGGCTGTCATGAGCCGTAAAGATTTTTGGGGCGAAGACCTGACAAAGATCGATGGCTTTGCAGCTTCTGTAACCAATCATCTAGACCGTATGGCTGAAATTGGTGTAAAAGCCCATATTGAAGAATTAGGACAGGCATAAAGGAGAACAATAATGGCAGTGTTTCAAATACACTTGAAAGATAATGTTGCCGTTGCCATGGACCGTGTCGCTAAAGGCGATACGGTCGTGGTCAATGGTAAAACCATCATCGTGCAGGACGATATACCGGCAGGACATAAACTGGCTATCAAGGTAATTCACAAAGGGGAAGACGTCGTTAAATATGGTTTTCCCATTGGGACGGCTAAGGTAGAGATTCCTGTAGGAGCTTGGGTACATACACATAATGTACAAAGCAAATTAGGTGACGTACTGCAGTATACCTATGAACCGGAAAAAGCGGAACGGCATGAGTTAAAAAGCACGACATCGTATGAATTCCAAGGATATAAGCGAAAAGATGGCAGTGCGGGCATTCGCAATGAAGTGTGGATTATTCCAACAGTTGGCTGTGTCAACAGCATTGCCAGAGCGATTGAAGCCAAATCGCAGCAGTTTAAAACAGAACACATTGGCGGCATTTACGCCTATAGTCATCCTCATGGCTGTTCCCAATTAGGCGATGACCAGACACATACGCAAAAAATCCTGAGTGGTCTTGTACACAATCCGAATGCAGGGGCTGTACTTGTCCTCAGTTTAGGCTGTGAAAACAACCAGGTAGATTTGATGAAACAAGTCATGGGTGAATATGATCCGGACAGAGTGAAATTTCTTGTTTGCCAGGATGTAGAAGATGAAATTGAAGCAGGTGTCGCTATCATGAAAACACTCTGTGCTTATGCGGATCAATTTTATCGTCAGCCCTGCGATGCGTCGCTCCTAACGATTGGCTTAAAATGCGGCGGCTCTGATGGATTTTCCGGTATTACGGCCAATCCGCTGGTCGGCGAAATTTCCAATCGTTTGATTGCTGCCGGCGGCACATCTATTTTGACAGAAGTACCGGAAATGTTTGGTGCCGAAACGCTGCTCATGAATCGCGCACGGGATAAAGAAGTATTTGATAAAACGGTGGATTTAATCAACAACTTTAAAGAATACTTCATGAGCTACGGCGAAAAAGTTAATGAAAACCCATCGCCGGGAAATAAAGCAGGCGGCATTACGACGCTGGAAGATAAGTCCCTTGGCTGTGTGCAAAAAGGCGGCACAGCGATTGTAGAAGATGTATTGGCATATGGTGACCGCGTCAGTAAAAAAGGATTGAATTTGCTGCAGGCACCTGGCAATGATTTAGTAGCCTCGAATGCCTTGGCAGCGGCGGGAGCGCATATGGTATTGTTTACGACGGGTCGTGGTACACCGTTTGCCTGCCCAGTACCGACAATCAAGATTTCGAGCAACAGCCACTTGGCTCAGTATAAGAGCAATTGGATAGATTTTAATGCCGGGACGATAGCAGAGGGAGAAACAAAAGAACAAACAGCTGATCGGTTTTTCCAATATATCCTCGACGTAGCATCAGGAAAAATTCATGCGAAATCAGAAAAACTGGATAAGCATGAATTAGCTATTTTTAAGAATGGGGTAACCTTATAAAGGAGGAATTTCCATGGGTGAGCAAACAACAACAGCCCCTGTGAATACAGAAGCTGTTAAAAACGAACATGTTAAATTGTCTTGGCGTGAAAAGATTTGTTATGGCTTTGGCGATTTTGGCAACGGCTTTATGTTTGATTTGGGTCAAGCCTATTTGACAAAATATTGGATTGATGTTTGTACCATTCCGGCAGCAGCCGTAGCAGGGATTTTTGCATTTACTAAAATATTTGATGCATTTATGGACCCGATTGCCGGTTCAGCTATTGACAGCCGTAAAAACATTGGCAAACGCGGCAAATTTCGTCCGGTTATGATGATATCAGCAATTATTTTGGCTATATTAACCATTATTACGTTCACCATGCCGGAAATTTCAACAAGCGGTAAAATTATTTTTGCCTATGGTGCCTATATGGCATGGGGTCTTGTCTATTCTTTTACTAATATTCCCTATGCTTCATTGGCCAGCGTTATGACGCGTGATGTCGAAGAACGAAGTCAAATGGCGACAACACGTCAGGCAGGCTCTATTGGTGCGCAGCTGATTACAGGGATTGCCTTTGTGCCGATTGTCCTTTTGTTTGCATCGCCTCATCACGGGTTCTTTGTTGCATCTATTGTCATGGCTGTTATTGGCGTTATTGGCTTTGCGATTTGTTATTTTAACTGCCATGAACATGTACCTGTCAAACGAAATACCCATGCGGAACAGAAAGCTAAATTTTCTGATTATATTAAAATTGTATTCACGAATAAACCACTTTTATGCATTATTTTAATGACGTTATTTACGATTTCTGCGATGAATACCAATAACCAGATGATGATTTTCTTCTGTCAGTATAATTTAGGTCATATGGGATTGCAGCCGATTGTCAATGGTATTATGATGGGCTGCTCTGTTGTTGGAATTTTGCTGATTCCTAAGCTGGTAAAAATGTTTGGCAAAAAGAAAACGGCTATTGGCGGCTTGCTGATTGGCTGTGCTGCTGATATTTTAAACTTTGTCATTCCGACTAACTTGTATTCTTTTATTATTCTCGTTACGATTGGGTATGTAGCTTTAGCGATTCCAAACGGCGTTACATGGGCTTTTGTTTCTGACGTTATTGACTATAGCGAATGGCATAATGGTATCCGCAAAGAAGGTATCACGTATGCGGCATTTAACTTCTCGCGTAAAATTGCCCAGGCTATTGCAGCGATTGTAAGTTCAGGTATTCTTGTTTTGACCGGCTATGTAGCTAATGCCGTACAAAGTGAAATGACATTGACCGGCATTAAAGCTGCCATGACATTATATCCGGGCGTAGCCTTGGGCATTGCCGCTATCATCCTGTATTTCTTCTACGGATTAACCGATGATAAATTCAAACAAATTGCAGAAGATTTGAATAACGGCAAATGGGAACATGGTACAATTGAATAAAAGAAACTAATAGCGTATAGCAAGAAAACCGCTGCATATCATATGTGGCGGTTTTTTTATAGAAATAACTCCCATAGACACCGGGTGTAGATACTGTAGGAATCCAAATAAACATTAGATCTGTTGTTTTATGGAATATCTGTGTATGCGTAAAAACAGCGATTTTGCAATAATTTTATATATAGAAAATAGCGATTTTGCAGTAAACTCACGTATAGAAAACAGCGATTTTGTGATACGGAAGATATATGCTGTAGCTGCATGTAAAAGAATACATTTTCATATTGCGTGCTGTTTTTTGGCAGTTTGGCGTAGATAAATGTATGCCAATATACTATACTAAAACATGGTGTACATTATAGATTGAAGAAGGTGTTTGGGTGAATTCATTTTATGTTATTGCTAATCAATTATTTCAATTTTTTGTGATGATGCTTTGCGGATATATGGGGGCGCGAGCAGGCATCATTCCCAAAGCATTTCTTAGTGGGTTGGCTAAATTGATTATGGGATTGTTGATGCCGATTTTGATTTTTGCCAATGTATTAGATGGGACGACGCGGCAAACGTTGTTTGACTGCTACCCGGTACTGCTTCTTTCACTGGGGATTTATATTGGTTTAATGATTGTACAAGCAGCCCTTGCTTATATCATGGGATTAAAGGGCAGCCACAGCCATGTGTATCAGGCGACAATGATTTTTGGTAATGCCGGTTTTATCGGGATTCCGCTGCTGTCAGCAGCTTTTCCCGGACAGGGAGGTATCTATATTGCGCTGTTGAGTATTGTGGATCAGATTGCATTATGGACGTATGGCATCTATCTTACGTCTCCGGTCAAAACAAATTCGTCTTTTCGTTTTCGAAGCTTTATCAATCCGGCAGTGATTGCGATTGTGTTGGCATTGGGAATTCTTTTGCTGGGAGTGCCTGTTCCGAATGCGGTGGAACATTCCCTGTTGACGGTCGGACGAGCCGCAACACCACTGGCATTGATTTATGTGGGTGCGCTGTTGTATTATTCGCACTGGAATTTGGCAGCGAAGACTAAGGAATTGTATGTCGGCATTCTTTCCAAAATGCTTATTTTCCCTATGACCTTTTTTGTCATTGCCAGCCGACTTTGCAGTGATGTTTCAATGGTACAGGCTATGACGCTGGTTGCCGGTTTGCCGACGATGACAGCGATTGCTATGTTTGCCCAATCTAAAAACAATCATGGTGAATATGCTTTGAGTATTGTGCTGTTGACGACAGTAGCCAGTTTGTTTACGATGACAATTATTTCGTATATGGTGTTTGGCGGTATATAAATTTATTTTTCTTTCAATTTATTAAACAATGTTTGACGGCTGATGTGCAACGTATTGGCGATTTGGTTTTTGGTAAAACCTTGGGACAATAAATCTTGAATAATGAGATGTTCAATAGAATGATGCAGCTGTTTCATATCGATACGCAGCGAGTCTTTGTCAATCAAAGGCTCGTTGTTTTTTTGTGTCTGATCAAATAGATACGTATAAGACATATCGCCGGTTTCGCCAAAAATGTGATAGCGAAAAGTAGCATTATACAGCTCGCGAATATTTCCCCACCAATGATGGTCTTTTAGGGCAGTTGCCAACTGCGGAGAGATAGTCAGAGGTTGTCCTGTTTCGCGTTCAAAAAAGTATTTAAATAAATAGGTAATGTCATCAGGACGTTCATTAAGAGACGGAAGATTCAGTGTAAATGAATTGAGTCGGAAAAATAAATCACGGCGGAAACGGCCCTCTTGTACAGCCTGCATGATATTGGCATTGCTGGCTGAAATAATACGCAGGTCAAGCGGGATAACATAGTCTGAGCCAATACGCATAATTTCCTTGTTTTCCAATACACGCAGTAATTTAGATTGGATATTGGCAGACATACTGTTGATTTCGTCGAGAAAAATAGTGCCGTTGTGGGCTAGTTCAAAGTACCCGGCTTTGCCTTCTTTACGGGCACCGGTAAAAGAGCCGCCGACGTATCCGAAAAGTTCGCTTTCCAATAATTCTGGCGGCAGGGCCGCACAGTTGACGGCGACAAAAGGGCCGTTGCGCCGGGAACTGGCGTTGTGTATGCTTTGGGCGAATAATTCTTTGCCGGTGCCGCTTTCACCTTGAATTAAAATCGGTTCATTGTATGGGGCGATTATTTTAGCGGTATGAATAACCGTGCGCATATTGCTGCTTATCGTAAGGATATCCTGAAAATGATGTTTGGCAGTTAAGCCTGTTTTAGCTAATTTATAGCGGATATTCTTTTCTAACTGTTGCAGTTTTGTCACGTCGCGAAGAATTAATATATGGTGTTTAGTATTATCTAACTGAAAAGGCGCAGAATTCGCTACCAACGTATACGGCGGCCGTTGCAGGATTTTTTCTTTAAGAGGATGTAAGATATGTGCGTTTTTTTCGGTGCTTGGAAAAATATCCTGAATGGTTTTGGGAGTTTCTGGTACATGTAAAAACGTTTTTGCCAGGGCATTGATGTGTGAAATGGTTCCTTTATCATCATAGAGAATAATACCTTCATCTACGTGCGATAAAATCGATGTGAGGATGCTGAGCTGTTTTTGTTCTTTTTTATTAAAATCGATCAGTTCGTTGGCATATTGGTACGCTGATAAAATAGCAGATTCACTGGGGCGAATGGGATAAATCGGCATAGAAAGCTGGGAAGCGACTTGCGGCAGAAGTGTACAGCCGACAATGGCAGCATCATTGGCCGCAGGAATTTTATGGACAAGCTGCAGCAGCACATCCGGCGTATCATCAATGCTGTACGGAGGATACAATACTAGTTTTTGACGAATATCTTCGGGACAGGCGTGGCTGTTAAACATAAAATGCTTATTTAAAAGTAAGTGGATTTTTTTGTAACGTGCAGCTATCTGACGAATAGTATACAGTGCATCGTTGGTTGAACTGTATAAACATAATATAGGTATCATAGCTAGCCGGTGGGCATCCTGTGCGTGAGAGAGAATTTGATGGGAACCGCTGTTAGTAATGATGATTTTTGTGCCGTTTTGGATTAATTCGCTGGCTTGTGCCACTAAATGAGGAAAATCGATAATGACAATTTCTGTAGTGAGTGAATTAGGGGAAAAACTATCGCGATAGGTCCATAACGTACGTTCAATCGACTGTTTAATGGTGGTATCGGCAACGAGAAATGTAATTTTGTCCATAGGAACACCTCCTAAGAAATAACATATGCCTTGCATGTAAAGTAGTGTAACAAAATTTTTACATAATGAAAAGGTATGTGACATATGATTTTTTATAAAACCGCATTACTACAAGGTTCCTTGAATTGGCATGCATATTGCATATATATTTTTAAATACAGCTGGAAGGTACGTGCACACCTAATACTACCAGTAGAAGTAGATATATTATACATATATGGGAGGTTATGGATATGAAAGTGTTAATGACTGGCAATGAAGCTGTAGCAAGAGGCTTATATGAAGCCGGTGTATCTTTTGCGTCAGCCTATCCAGGCACGCCGAGTACAGAAATTTTGGAAAATGCGGCCCAATACGACGAAATATATTCCGAATGGGCACCTAATGAAAAAGTAGCTATGGAAGCGGCCATTGGCGCATCGATTTCCGGCGTTCGTTCTTTCGCGGCGATGAAGATGGTGGGGTTAAATGTGGCGGCAGACCCGATTTATACCTTTGCGTATTTGGGCATTAATGGCGGCATGGTATTTGTTTCCGCTGATGATCCGGGCATGCATTCTTCGCAAAATGAACAAGACAACCGAAATTACGCTAAAAATATGAAAATAGCCATGTTTGAACCGTCTGATTCTCAAGAAAGTTTGGATATGATTCGAGAAGCCTATCGCGTGAGTGAAGCATATACCGTTCCGGTTATGATGCGCATGACGACTCGTGTTTGTCACTCTAAAAGTTTGGTGACTGAAGGAAGCCGCAAAGAAATACAGGTAAAACCGTATATAAAAGAACGGGATAAAATGGATGCTGTGCCGGCTATTTCCAAAGTCCGTCGGTATTTTGTAGAAGAACGGGAACAAAAACTGAAAGCGTATGCCGAAGTGTGTCCGTTTAACGTAGAAGAAATGCATGATACAAAAATAGGCATTATTGCTGCTGGAGCTGCATATACGTATGCTAAAGAAGCCCTGGGAGATACAGCTTCTTATTTAAAATTAGGATTTACATATCCATTGCCGATTGAAAAGATAAAAGCGTTTGCAGCCAAAGTAGACACACTGTATGTCGTAGAAGAGCTCGATCCATTTATGGAAGAAATTATTCATGAAGCAGGTATTCCTTGTCATGGCAAAGATGTTATCCCAAAAATTGACGAGTTGAACCCGAATATCGTAGCAGCCGGGATTTTAAATCAGAAAGCAGAAGGGGTACACGTTCCGGATACATTATTTGTTCCGCGTCCTCCTGCGCTGTGCGCCGGCTGTCCGCACCGCGGCTTCTTCTATGAATTGGCTAAACGGAAAGACACGGTTATGGTAGGGGATATTGGCTGTTATGCTTTAGGCGGCGCGGCTCCCCTTAGTGCCAAAGATTTGGCTGTTTGCATGGGCAGTGCCTTTGCTGTCAGCCACGGCTTGTGTCATGGTTTTGCCATGAGTGGTCAAAAGAAACGTGTTGTCGGTGTCATGGGTGACTCGACATTTTTCCATACGGGCATCAACTCGCTGACAGAAGTAGCTTATAATCAGTCTCCGTCTATCTGTGTTATTTTGGATAACCGGATTACCGGCATGACAGGGCATCAGGAAAATCCTGGAACCGGCTACACGATCAAAGGCGAACCGACGACACTGATTGATATTGAAACAGTTGTCCGGGCATTAGGAATTACGAATATTCGCACGGTGAATCCACTGGATTTGAAAGCAATGAAAGAAACATTGGATTGGGCATTTGCCATTGAAGATGCACCAAGTGTCATCATTACCAAATGGCCGTGTGTGCTGAAAAAATTCTCAAAAGAAGATAAAGAAGAATTTGACATGAATCGGACACCTTGTGTAGTAGATGAAGCGGCATGTATTGGTTGTAAAAAATGTCTTACGACAGGATGCCCGGCACTGCGGTTTGATACGGAAACGAAAAAATCGAGTATAGCGCAGGCAGACTGCGTAGGATGTACGGTATGTATGCAGGTTTGCCCAGTGCAGGCTATTGCCAGAAAGGGGGACAAATAAATGTCGGATGTCAAAAGCGTATTATTTGTCGGTGTAGGCGGACAAGGAACTATATTAGCAAGCAAAATTTTAACCATTGGGTTAATTGAAAATGGATATGATGTCAAAATGTCGGAAGTACACGGCATGAGTCAGCGCGGCGGCAGTGTCAGCACGCAGGTGCGGTTTGGCACAAAAGTGTATTCGCCTATTATTGGCGAAGGTTCTGCCGATATTCTTGTATCTTTTGAAGAAATGGAAGCGGCGCGGTATGCTAAATTCCTCAAAAAAGACGGTAAAATGGTCGTCAATACCAGCCGTATTCCTTCGATGCCGATTTTATCCGGTGCTTGTCAATATCCGGAAGGTATTTTGGAAGCATTAAAAGAACAAGTGCCTGTTATGGCTTTGGATGCGACGCAGATTGCTTCTGATTTGGGCAATCCGAAAAGTGCTAATGTGGTACTGCTTGGTGCATTGATTCAGGCAATGAATTTGCATGATATAGATTGGAAATCGATTGTTGCCAAAACCGTAAAGAAAAACTTTGTCGATATTAATTTAAAAGCTTTTGAAGCAGGAATGGCTGCTGTATAAGATACTACATACGCTCTATCACTTTATATACCTTTTGTGGAAACCACTGCCGGGTTTATCAACACGGCCCGGCAGTTCTTTTCCTCAAATTTATGACATGTTGCTGCCGGATATATAGAGCTAGCCTCTATGCGGGGGAATGCGGTAGTTACCACACAAAGGAGGCACATAGTATGTCATCATTAACATCGTTTCCGGAACGCATTTTAGGCAACAGTTCTCGGTACGCAGATCTGGCAGGCATGAGTGAAACAGAATGGAAAGAAGCTACTCGGTTCAGCGGTATTGATTTAGGCTGGGTTATTATGTGTGTGGGTATGTCCCTGGGGGCAGGTATCGTATTTCTGCCGATTCAGGTCGGACTGTCAGGACTGCTCATCTTTTTGCTGGTTGCGCTTGTTGGTTATCCGATTGCGTATCAGCATCAAAAATTGTATTTGAATGTATTGGCAGAAGCCCCTGTCTGTGAGGATTTTGCCGGTATTATTTCGGGATATCTAGGAAAAAATTGGGGATTTTTGTTAGGCATATTGTATTTTGTGTTTACGACGATTTTGATTTTTCTCTATTCGACAGCACTTACTAATGACAGTGCGTCCTTTCTTGTTACGTTTGGCGTAACGGAAACGCCGCTGTCGGAGAATATGTTTTATGGCTTGTCTATTATTACATTTCTCGTATTAGTAGCTTCTCAAGGGGAAAAACTGCTTATGAAAGTATCGTCCGGCATGGTATTTACCAAAGCGATGGTTATTGCTGCGTTAGGAATTATGATGTTTCCTCATTGGGATATGGCGAATATCCTGATTCCGTCCGATGCGATTTATGTGATTAAGCATTTTATTATTATGCTGCCATTTATTGCGATGTCTATTGAATTTTTTGTAGGTCTGGGACCGGTAGTTATTTATTTCCGCTCTCACACGGATAATAAAGTGGCTGCGCAATATCGTGCCATGCGTGTATATAATATGGCCTATTTATTTTTAGTAGGATTGGTTGTATTTTATACGATTTCATTTAATTTGGCGATTGACCATGAGCAGGCTGTTCATGCGTATACAGCTAATATTTCCGCTTTGGCATTGGCAGCGCAGCATATGGATGGCGCGCTTATAAAAGTGCTCAATTTAATTTTAAATATATTTGCAGTTGTCACGGCATACTTTGCGATGTTTCTCAGTTTTCGCGATGCCTGTATCGGTATTGTTGTCAACGTGTTGAAACGATTTGTTCCGGAAGAAAAGATTAACCGCCGCGTGATTCGATACGGTATTAGTGTCTTTTGTATCTTGCTGTGTTGGGGTATTATTGTTGTCAATGCGCCGGTCTTAAGTTTTACACCGATTTTAGGTTCATTGATTGGTATTATTGCCTGCTTTTTGCCGACCTGGCTGGTACTTAAACTGGATATTTTCAAAAAGTATAGGACGTGGCAGTTGATTCCTATTGTTGCCATGGGCATCGTGTTATTTATCTCACCATTTATTTCGCTTCTCTAACAACTAAAAACGTTTATGTGCAGACTATTTCAAAGGAGTGATTCAGTATGGCATCACAGGAAATGTATCGATTAGGCTCACAGAGTTCCGTTATTCGAGAACTTTTTACATATGGACAAGAACAAGCTAAGATCGTCGGCAAAGAAAATGTGTTTGATTTTAGTATTGGTAATCCGACCGTACCGGCACCGGCCTGTATCAAAGAGGCTATTGAAGATATATTGGCAACTCGTGAATCGGCAGCGATTCATGGATATACGGCAGCAGCTGGCGATTTGGCAGTACGGCAGGGATTAGCCGATTATATGAATGCAACGTATGATGCCAATGTAGCAGCAAATCATTTTTATATGACGTGCGGGGCAGCGGCGTCTCTTACAATTACGCTCAAAGCACTGACGGAACGTCCGGACGATGAAGTAATTTTGATTGCGCCGTTTTTTCCGGAGTATACAGTATTTGTTGCTAATGCCGGTGCCAAACAAGTGATTCTGCCGCCGGATACGGAACATTTTCAAGTATCGTTGGATGCGTTGGAACAGGCAATTACGCCGCATACACGTGCTGTGATTATCAATTCGCCCAATAACCCGTCCGGTGTCGTATACTCGGCTGCTACGTATGAAAAAGTAGCTGCGCTGCTAATGAAGAAATCAGCGGAAATAGGACATCCTATTTACATTATTTCCGATGAACCTTATCGAGAAATTGTATATGACGGGCTGCCTATTTTATATGTACCTGCGTTTTACAAACATACGATTATTTGCTATTCGTACAGTAAGTCGCTAAGCCTTCCCGGCGAACGTATTGGATATATTCTGGTACCTCCGTGTGCGGCAGATGCAGATACTCTTTATAAGGCGGTCTGCGGTGCCGGCCGTTCGATGGGGTTTGTTTGCGCGCCTCATTTGTTCCAAGATGTTATCTTAAAATGCATGGGTAAAACATCGGACATGAACATCTATGATGCAAACCGCAAGTTATTATATAATGGATTAAAAGAAATGGGATATGACTGCGTATATCCCAGCGGTGCGTTTTATCTTTTTGTCAAATCACCGGAAGCAGACGCTCGTGCTTTTTCTGAAAAAGCGAAAAAGCTAAATCTGCTGATCGTGCCTGCTGATAGTTTTGGCTGTCCGGGATATGTGCGCGTATCGTATTGTGTAGAACCGGATATGATAAAACGGTCATTTGCCGCCTTTAAAAAATTGATGGCGCAGTATACATAACTACGTGAAGAAAAAGGGGGGCTCGTGATGACTGTCTATGATGAATATAAAACAAAACTGTGTACACCTGACGTAGCAGTACATTTGGTAAAAGATGGAGACTGGATTGATTACAGTCAGACCTGTTCATTTCCAACTGAACTGGATGCCGCACTGGCAAAACGGCGGGATGAGTTGCATGATATCAAAGTACGAAATGCGATTTCCTGTCGGCCGATTCAGATAGTGGAGCAAGACCCGGAACAAAAAACATTTACGTATAACTTGTGGCATTGTTCTGGATTGGACAGACACTATTTGGATGCAGGACAGGCATTTCATTCGCCCATGATTTTTCGCAACTGCAGCTCGTATTATGAGCGTGGCTATGCGCCTGTCAACGTAGCTATGGTTACAGTTGCCCCGATGGATAAACACGGTAATTTTAATTATGGATTGACAAACTGTTGTCAGCAGGCGATGTTGGATGCGGCAGATACGATTATTTTAGAAGTTAATGAAGAAATGCCTGTCGTTTACGGGATGGAAAATGACCATATTCACATATCGGACGTCGATTGTATTGTGGAAAGTCATGCGCCTTTGTGTACCGCGCCTAGTCGGGCGGCTAGCGATATAGACCGGCAGATAGCTAAAAATATATTTCCGTATCTGCATGACGGCATGACGCTGCAGTTAGGCATTGGCGGCATGCCTAATGCACTGGGCGTACTCATTGCTGAATCCGACTTAAAGGATTTGGGTATGCATACGGAATTGATGAGCGATGGCTATTTGGATTTATACAAAGCAGGAAAAATTACAAATAAAAAGAAAAAGCTGCAGAAAGGAAAAGGCGTCTTTTCTATCTGCTTAGGATCTAAAGAGCTATATGAATTTTTAGACCATAATCAGGATATTTTGTCAGCACCTATGCAGTATGTCAATGATCCGGAAACGATTCGTCAGCTAGATGATTTTATATCTATTAATGGCTGCATTGCGATGGATTTGTATGGCCAGGTTTGTTCTGAATCTGCCGGAACGCGGCAAATCAGCGGTACAGGCGGCCAGCTGGATTTTGTAACAGGGGCATACATGGCAGCGCATGGCAAAGCGTTCCTGGCAATGCCGTCTATGCATGTAGATAAAAATGGCGTGCGCCATTCCCATATTCTGCCTAAGTTTACAGAAGGAGATATTATTACGACGCCCCGAACGCAGGCTCCGTATATGGTTACGGAATATGGCGTTGCCAATTTGTCCGGTCTGGCTACTTGGCAGCGGGCAGAAGCCATTATTCATATTGCTCATCCTGATTTTAGAGAAGACCTTATCAAAGCTGCTGAGAAACAGCGTATTTGGCGGCAGAGTAATAAACGATAGTTTTCGTATCACATCTCTAGTTGTCTGCCGAAGTAATCCTTGCCTTCGGCAGGTCCCATGGGGGCGTGATAGCTGTGACATACAGAAAGGTATTGATGGAGGCGATGTTTCATACACAACGACAGATACGCTGGCTGTATTTACTGCTCAGTGTAGTATTACTGCTTTGTTTGGGACTGATTTATGCTTGGTCTATTTTTCGTGTTCCTTTGGAAAGTGAATTTGGCTGGTCCAAAGCAGAAACATCTATTACGTTTTCTATTTCTATGATGATGTTTTGTTTAGGCGGCGTTGTTTCCGGCGTTTTGACAGAACGGCGCGGTGTACGCACAACTTTGATTCTATGTGCGGTATTATTGGCAGCCGGCTTTATGAGTGCTTCTGGTGTACATTCCTTATGGGGCATATATGCCGCGTATGGCGGCTTGGCCGGTTTGGGTGCTGGGCTGGGATATAATGCGGTTATTAGTACGATTGTCAAATGGTTTCCAGATAGACAAGGGTTCGTGTCCGGGATGTCATTGATGGGGTTTGGTTTTGGTGCGATGATCTTGGGAACGTTAGGAGCTCGTTTCATTGTCAACGTGGGCTGGCGGCTGACCTTTTTGCTTATTGGCATAACGTTTGGCGTTCTCGTTCTCTTAGGAGCAATTCTTCTGCGTCCCGTACCGATGGATTTTTTGCAGCAAATGAAGCATGCTATGAAGGGTCGCAGTGTGTACTTAGAAGACGTGGATTTTCGGCAAATGCTGCGCCGAAAAAATTTTTGGCTATACGTTTGCTGGGCTGCAGCTCTGGGAGCAGGCGGCTTGGCAGTTATTAATATATCTGCATCCTATGCGAGCGGATTTTTGGGAGGTGATTTGACAGAAGCGGCAGCTATTGCAGGCATTGTATCCGTTGCCAATGGTATAGGACGTGTTGTGTTCGGTCAGTTATTTGACAGCGCGGGATATAAAGTTACCATGCTGAGTGTAAGTTTGACGTTTCTTTTGGCCGGTATTGCGTTGTTAGGCGCGGAATATACAGGGCAGTTGGCAGTTCTTGCTGCAGGCTTTGCGCTTATTGGTCTTTCGTATGGCGGTGTTACGCCTACTAATTCTGCGTATACGGCTTATTTTTTCGGACAGAAACACTATGCCCTTAATTTTAGTATTATCAACCTAAATCTAATTATTGCTTCCTATATAGGGCCGATGTGCGCCAGCGGCGCACCGATGACAGCGTTTCTGATTATGATAGGATTAGCCGTATTTGGTATGTGTTTGTCTTTTGTCATTAAAACTTCTTCGTAACAACAATATAAAAGCGTGCTGCATACGGCACTGTTTCTTCACGACATAAATCAATTCCTTAAGAAACCGCGTATGGCAGCACGTTTTTATGTGTCTGCTTTTCTTGCATAATTTGGGGAGATTACGTACAATACAGATAGATACTACTAGAGAAATGAAGGTGCGGTTTATGAAAGAAATGATAAAAAAACTGGTTGATGCATACGGTGAAAAACTCATCGATACTCGCCGATATCTCCATGCTCATCCGGAATTATCTTTTAGAGAAAACCAGACAGCCGCATGGATTAGACACCATTTACAGGCTGCAGGGATTCCTTTATTGACGGGAATTCACGGCAACAGCACGGTTGGATATCTAAAAGGTAGCACGGCTGGTCCGGCAATTGGCTTTCGAGCAGATATTGATGCGTTGGGTCTTACTGAAGAAAATGACCTGCCGTATAAAAGTCAACATGACGGTGTGATGCATGCCTGCGGCCATGATGCCCATACGGCAGTACTGCTGGCTATGGCAGAAATCTTGGCACAGCATAAAGAGCTGATTCATGGTACGATTTATTTTATTTTCCAGCAGGCGGAAGAATTTTTGCCTGGCGGTGCCCAAAAATTGGTGGAAGACGGACTGATGGATTCGTTGGATTATATTTTTGGCTGGCACGTCAGTGCTATGGATAAGGTTGGGACTGCTGATATTTCATCAGGTGTCCGCACAGCAGCTGTAGGCACATACGATTTGAAAATTACTGGCAAGGGCGGTCATGGCGGCTCGCCGCACCAATGCAACAACCCGATTATTCCCGCGGCAGAACTTGTCAGTGCCATCAACCTGATTCCAGCACTAAAATGCGACCCTTTGGCTAACTGCACCGTATCGGTAAGCAACTTGATTTGCGGCACTGCCGGTGTAGACAATGTATTGCCGGAAACGGTGGTTATGGGTGGCAATATCCGCAGTCTGAATACGGACGTGCGGGATTTTGCCATGGCTGAAATTAAACGGCTGGCAGAAGCTATCAGCGCTGCCCATCAATGTCAATGCGACATACATTTAGTATATGGCTATCCGGCATTAGAAGTTGATGCAGCGTGTGCGGCTATTATGGAAAAAGCGGCGCGGGAAACGGGATTAACGATAGAAAAGAAAAAACCAAGCTTGGGAGCTGAAGATTTTGCCTACTACAGCCAGAAAAAACCGGCTGGATTTGCCCATTTAGGTTTGGCAGATCCGACGGGAGTTCATGTACCTACGCCGCATCACAATCCGAGCTTTTACATTGATGACATTAAGGGACTGCCGCTGGCCCTGCAGTTTATCTTGACGACGTATTTGATTGCCGTGAAAGAGCTAAACGTAATGCATTAATTCGAATACTGACAACAATTTGAGGTGATATTGTATTTCGGAGATAGTACACCGTTGTATCAAGTGCTGCGGGTCAACGATTTAAAGAAGATACTAACATCTTATGTAGAATCTAGCATTAGGAAACAGTTCCACAACAACTGGACATTATCAAGCACAACTGTTTTCTTGTCTTAAAAAAAATGAATATGGTATAATACCTGATACGTATAGGGAAAGTTCCATATCTGCTGTGTTGGACGTAAAATGACTTTCCCAATTTGGAAATGTAATATTCTGTGAAGAAGCAACGTAAAAGGAGTAAGCCCGATGAATATGAAAAGATTAGCCTTTGTAATAGCTGGTGTGGTGTGTATGGCAAGTTCTACGGTATTGGCTGCGGACGCAGCGATAATTAAGGGTGCCAACAAAGATACCGCAAGAGCAGTTATGGTACAGCAATCGAATGATATTGTGACAAAGAAGATTTTTGTTACAGGTCATAAGAACCCGGATACAGACTCTATTTGTTCTGCTATTGCATATGCAAAACTACAACAACTACAGGGCGTGGACGCTATCCCTATCCGTGCAGGTGAAATTAATAAGGAAACAGCTTTTGCATTGAATTATTTCCATGTAGAAACACCGCATCTTGTTAAAGATTTTTATGTCAAAGTCGGCGATGCTGTTCATACGGAAATAGTACCCTTAAAGGTAACTGCCAGCTTGAAAGATGCTGTGAACTGGTTTGAAGATCATAAAAGCTCAGTAGCACCAGTGGTTGACAACGACCATTTTGTTGGTGTCATAGACCGTGACAGCTTGGCAAAAATGGCGACAGGT
Organism: Megasphaera sp.; assembly: GCA_050874545.1. Taxonomy (GTDB): domain Bacteria; phylum Bacillota; class Negativicutes; order Veillonellales; family Megasphaeraceae; genus Megasphaera. Next base: position 20,837 of record JBNMKW010000005.1, read on the forward strand.
GCAGAACGAAGTACTATCAAAAAAGTGATGCACGCTCCAGCAGTGGTCTTCAGTACGAAGGATAACGGACATGATGTGCCGACTGACGGCCAATATGTTGTCGTAGATAACGGAAAGTACGTAGGCATGGTTTGTGCAGACTACATTGCTGCTGCAGCAAAACAGCAGGTCATGCTCGTAGACCATAACGAAAAGAAACAGATTATTGACGGTATTGATGAAGCTGAAATTGTCAGTGTTGTAGATCATCACCGCATTGGTGGTACGTTGTATACAACGGCTCCTGTATTCATGTTGTTCAAACCGGTTGGCTGCACCGCTACGATTATTACAGAATTGTATGAACAGGCTCATATCGATATCCCGAAAGATATTGCTGGCTTATTACTCTCTGCTATTATTTCCGACACGGTCTTATTTCATTCACCGACTTGCACACAGCAGGATAAAGATGCAGCAGTTAAATTAGCAGCTATTGCCGATGTGGATGTAGAAACATACGGCATGGAAATGCTTAAAGCAGGTGCTAATGTATCGGATTTGACACCGGAACAAATCGCATCCAGCGATATGAAAGAGTTTTCTGAGAGCGGCAAAACCTTTACGATTTCTCAGGTTCAAGTCATGGATACAACTGATTTGCTGGCACAAAAAAAAGTGATTCTCCGTGCGTTGGAAAAAATGCGTGCAGCAAAACAGTATGATGCTTGCTTCCTCATGATTACCAGCATTGCTGATGAATCGACATACTTGCTTTTTGCCGGTAACATAGATGATGCGGTCAGCAAAGCATTTGGTAAAAACGTACTCGATAAAGCAGTATATCTGCCCCATGTCATGAGTCGCAAGAAGCAAATCTTGCCACCAATTTTGGCGGCATTGAAATAATACATACGACTCGAAAGGCATTATCGTGTCAGTAAGGATTTTTTACTGATAGAAATGGAAGGGGCAAGTATAAACCACATTTTAGATGTGGTTAATGGAAGAAATCGAATAGGTATCTTATGTAGAATCTAGATTTAGGGAATTCCATTATAAAAAGTTCCACAATAATTTGATATTGTCTAGCAAATAGAATTTCTTGACAATGTATGTAAAATACGCTACACTAATTACAAGTAAATAAACAGGGAGCTGATGAAATCGGCTGAGAGGAAGCTTAATAGTTTCGACCTATAACCTGATTTGGATAATGCCAACGTAGGATAATATAATGTATCAACTATCAGCAGAGGCGGTTATCCGGCCTCTGTTTTTTTATATTCATACTAGTTTGACCATGTGAGTGAGCGAGAGTTCATGAAGGGGTACACCACCGCGGGTGTAATTCCTTTGTGAACTCTTTTTTTTATAGGAGGTGGCAAAATGATTACTGTCAAAATCAATGGGCAGCAGGAAACTTGGGAACAGCCGATAACTGTGCAACAATACCTGCAGGCACAGGGGCATACGGCAGAACGTGTTGCAGTAGAGCAAAATGGACGTATTGTTCCGAAAAGTACATATGCTGTGCAGCAAATACAAGACGGCGACACCGTGGAAGTCGTATCGTTTGTAGGGGGAGGCTGATATACGATGCTGACACAAGAAGAAATCTATGAGGCCTTGTGCAAACGCCACGGCAAAGAAGTGCAAGACAAATTAACGAAAGCTCGTGTGGCGATTGCTGGTTTAGGCGGACTGGGGTCTAATATTGCCGTTGCCTTGGCGAGAATTGGCGTAGGCCATTTGCATCTCGTCGATTTTGATCGGGTAGATTTGACCAACCTCAATAGACAGCATTATTTTATCCGTCATGTAGGACACTATAAAACGGAGGCATTGAAAGAACAAATTTTGCAAATCAATCCGTATATCCATGTAGTTACGGACTGTTTGAAAATTACGGCAGACAAAGTACCGGCATTGTTTGCTGATGAGGATATTATTTGTGAAGCCTTTGACGTGCCGGAACAAAAAGCAATGCTCGTCAATGCAGTGTTAGAAACACTGCCGGAAAAAATATTGCTGTCCGGCAACGGCATGGCGGGATACGGCAACAGCAACGCCATCCAAACACGGCAGATTTTGCCGCGGTTTTACCTTTGCGGTGATGAAGTCAGCGGTAATGACACAAAATCGCTGATGGCTCCTCGCGTAGCCATTTGCGCAGCCCATGAAGCGAATATGGCAGCTGCGTTAATTATTGAAAACATAGGAAAAGAGGAATAAAAGATGACTTGGAAACTAGGAACACATGAATTTCAATCTCGTTTTATTTTAGGCTCCGGTAAATATTCACTGACGTTAATTAAAGCGGCAGTGGAAAATGCGAAAGCAGATATTGTGACGCTGGCACTGCGCCGCATCAATGACGGCGGCATGGCCAATATTCTTGATTATGTTCCTAAAAACGTGACGCTGCTTCCCAATACGTCCGGTGCCAGAAATGCGGATGAAGCCGTGCGGATTGCCCGGTTGTCCCGTGAATTATGCCAAAGTGATTTGGTAAAAATTGAAATTATGCGAGACAGCAAATATTTGCTTCCGGACAACTATGAAACGATTAAAGCAACAGAAATTCTTGCTAAAGAAGGATTTACCGTTCTTCCCTATATGTATCCAGATCTGAACGTAGCCCGTGACTTGGCTAATGCAGGGGCTGCGGCCATTATGCCGCTGGGTGCGCCGATTGGCACAAACAAAGGCCTTTGTACCAAAGAATTTATTCAAATCCTTATTGATGAAATAGACCTTCCGGTTATCGTAGATGCTGGCATTGGCAGACCATCCCAGGCTTGTGAAGCAATGGAAATGGGGGCAGCTGCTATTATGGCCAATACGGCGATTGCAACTGCCGGTGATGTGCCGCGTATGGCAGAAGCCTTCCGCCTAGCCATTGAAGCAGGGCATTTGGCATATACAGCCAAATTAGGCCGTGTACAGGATAAAGGCGCCGCTTCTTCACCGCTTACGGGATATTTACGTGATTAAGGAGGAAACAGTCATGAAAGATGAACATAAAGACGAACACGTTAATGAGAGCATTATTAGTGAAGAAGCGAAAGCGTTTTTGGAAAAGGAAAATCGGTCAGACCACATGAAATACATGCCGGACATGGAAGTGTTGGACAGTGATTTGCTGGATAAAGTGGTTCACGATATGGAAACATACGATTATGACAGCTATACGGCACAGGATGTACGTAATGCGCTGCAGCATGACCGGAAAACGCCGGAAGATTTTCGGGCGTTGCTTTCTCCGGCAGCCCTGCCTTTCTTAGAAGAAATTGCCCAGCAGGCAAAAATCGAAAAGGAAAAGCATTTTGGCAATTCCGTTTGTTTGTTTACACCGATTTACATTGCCAACTATTGTGAAAACTTCTGCATTTACTGTGGGTTCAACCGTTACAATCATATCCGCCGGGCCCAGCTGACGTATGATGAAATCGATAAGGAAATGGCTGCGATTGCCAAGACAGGGCTGCAGGAAATCTTGATTTTAACCGGCGAAAGCCGCAACAAATCGACGGTTGAATATATTGGCGAAGCTTGTAAAATAGCTAGAAAATATTTCCGTATTATTGGCTTGGAAGTATATCCGATGAACAGTGATGATTATGCGTATCTGCATACATGCGGCGCCGATTATGTGACTGTTTTCCAAGAAACGTATCATTCCGACAAATATGAAACATTGCATTTGGCAGGACATAAACGGATTTTCCCGTATCGGTTTTATGCGCAGGAACGAGCTTTAAAAGGCGGTATGCGCGGCGTAGGCTTTGCTGCGTTGCTGGGCCTTGACGATTTCCGTAAAGATGCGCTGGCAACGGGGATGCATGCGTATTACCTGCAGAAAAAATATCCGCAGGCAGAAATTGCGTTTTCCTGTCCGCGGCTTCGTCCGATTATTAACAATGATAAAATCAATCCAATGGATGTACACGAAGCACAGCTCTTGCAGGTCGTTTGTGCATACCGGCTCTTTATGCCTTTTGCCAGCATTACCGTATCGACACGTGAATGTGCCCGCGTTCGCGACAGTTTGGTACAGATTGCAGCAACCAAGATTTCGGCTGGTGTCAGCACGGCAATTGGCGAACACTGTACCGAAGCAGAAGATAAAGGCGATGCTCAGTTTGAAATATCGGACACGCGCTCTGTCGATGACGTATACCAAAGCCTGCTGCAGCATGACTTGCAGCCGGTTATGGCCGAATATATTTATGTTTGATTGGCTCCTATATACCTCAATATTATATACAAAAACTCCCTGCATCAGATGGTTTCTGGTACGGGGAGTTTTATATATTCTTATACGTCCGGAACATATACGGTCAGGAATGAAGGCAGTATTTCTAGTTCCAGCGGAAAAGACGGTCCTTCGTCGCCGTCCATGTTAGTCGATAAGGGATGATCATCTACAATCGTAATTTTGGCATGCGTAAACGTAGACAGTGTCATATATTCACAGCTTAACGGCGTGCCGGCGAGAAACTCTGGAACTAATTTGATGAGGTCCAAATATGTAAAATCTTTGAATACAGCAAGCCAGATTTTTCCGTCATCTACCCGAGCCTGCGGGGCAATATTGCGGAAACTGCCGACAGAATTGGTCAGCATGGCCACGATGAGCGGAGAACGATATATCATCTGTCCTTCATCGGTTTCTATTTTGAACAGAGATGTTTGATGATTTTGCATGGCTTTGATCCCTGTCAAAAAATAAGCCAAAGGGCCAAGCCTTGTTTTTTGTTCAATAGACACATGGCCGACGGCTTCCGGCATAATACCGGCAGCAACGGTATTAACAAAATACCGATCATTGGCACGGGCAATATCAACATGTGTCGTTTTACAGTGCTTGAGCATGGCGATAGCCGCTTCCGGATGAAGAGGAATATGCAGTGCTCTAGCTAAATCATTAACCGTTCCTAAGGGAATAAAACCAAAGTTGATGGGTGTATTGGCTTGTGCAAGACCATTGATAGTTTCATTGAGCGTACCGTCGCCGCCCATGCAGAATACAGCATGATAGCCGTTTAACGCCGCTTCCTTAGCCCAATCTGTGGCATCGCCGGCTTTTTTGGTCTGTCGCAGTTCAACTTCATCAAACATAGTTTCCAACTGCGCTTTTAAAGCATCCTTATGATATTTTGCTCGTTCCCGACCTGCTGTCGGGTTGACAATCAACATACAGCGGTTCACAGTACCAATCTCCTTACCATACCTCATTATAATAGAATAAAACAGACTTACAGTGAGTAATATTTATTATAGCATTGTCCAGAAAAAACGGGAAGAGATAAGCGTAGCTTGTATTGGTTTTGATTCAAAATTTTTTAGCATTTGGATGATGAACCATAAAGAATATGATATAGTAAAAGAAATACTACGTGAGGAGGAGTGACAATGAATTTTGATGCTTCATATTATCCCTATGCGTCACGGCGGGAAGTGCTGTATAGTCGCCGCGGCATGGTTTGTACCTCCCAAGCTCTAGCTGCGCAGGCGGGATTGGACATACTAAAAAAAGGGGGCAACGCAGTAGATGCGGCACTGGCGACAGCGATCAGTTTAGTTGTTTTGGAACCGACGAGCAATGGCTTGGGAAGCGATGCGTTTGCGTTGATTTGGATGAAGGATAAACTGTACGGCATCAATGGCAGCGGCTGGTCACCTGCTAAATTATCCAGGGAACAGGTAGCTGCGGCAGGTTATACAATGATGCCGAGCCGCGGCTGGATTCCTGTTATGGTGCCGGGAGCTCCCGCTGCCTGGGCAGCTATTCATCAGCGATTTGGCCGCCTGCCCTTTGCGGATTTATTTGAGCCTGCCATTGGTTATGCAGAAGACGGATATGCTGTACAGCCTACTGTTGCGGCACAGCTTGCGGAAAGTTGGCATGATTTTGCGGCGTATCAAGATGAAAAGGCATTTGCCGGGTTGTTTTCTACATTTTTCCCTAAGGGCAGAGCGCACCGCGTTGGTGAAATCATGCAATTACCGGACCATGCTAAATCACTGCGTCTTCTTCGAGATAGTCACTGCCGGGCTATGTATACAGGAAAACTGGCACAGGCTGTAGCAGATTGGGCAAAAGAAACGGGCGGCTATATTTGTCAAGACGATTTGGCATCCTATGCGCCGCAGTGGGTAGAACCGATTCATACGAATTACCGGGGCTATGATGTATGGGAAATACCACCTAATGGACATGGGTTAGTCGTTTTGATGGCTTTGAATATTGCTCAGGGATTTTCTTTTTCTCAACGAGATACTGTCGCATCGTTTCATAAACAAATAGAAGCAATGAAGCTGGCCTTTACAGACGGCAAGACGTATATCGCCGATCCCCGCTATATGAAAACAGAGTTGTCTTATTGGATTTCGCTGCAATATGCAAAAGAGCGGCGTCAATTGATCGGGGAACAAGCACTATTGCCTAAGCCCGTTGATGTGAATAATGGCGGTACCGTATACCTGTGTACGGCAGACAGCGAAGGAAATATGGTTTCCTATATTCAAAGCAACTTTGACGGGTTTGGTTCTGGTATTGTCGTGCCGGGATACGGCATTGCCCTGAACAATCGTGGCAATAATTTCAGCATGAATCCGGCCAGCGACAACTGCGTGGCTCCGCACAAAAAGTCTTATCACACCATTATTCCAGGTTTTTTGACGAAAGATGGAAAAGCTATTGGCCCATTTGGCGTTATGGGAGGTTTTATGCAGCCACAAGGGCAAATGCAGGTCGTCATGAATACAATTGATTATCACCTCAACCCGCAGGCAGCGTTGGATGCGCCGCGTTGGCAGTGGACGGGAGGCAGGACAATAGAAGTGGAACCATCTGTGCCGCAGGAAGTTGTAGATGGGCTGCGTGCTAAAGGACATACGATTATTGTCAATCCCAATGTGATGTCATATGGCCGCGGACAGATTATTTGGCGTAATGAAGATGGTGTGCTGATGGGGGCGACAGAGCCGCGGGCAGATGGCACAGTCGCTGCTTGGTAAATAAAAAATAATATATGTCAAATATGCAAATATAAAGTAAGAAAGAGCTGCCGCATGAATGGTTCTCATATCATGCGGGGCTTTTTTTGTGTTAGTAATTTGTTATAAAAAATTACGATTGCTTTTCACGCATATATTGTAAAAATATTATTACAGTGATAAAATTTTATTAAACCAAGAAAAGGAGGCTGCAGGTATGAATGTATTGGACTCTTATATACCGCTCGTTACATTTCTTGGCAATGCGTTAGGGGAGCATTGTGAAGTCGTTTTGCATGATGTGACAAAGCCGGAACATTCTATTGTCGCGATTGCTAATGGTCACTTGAGCGGCCGCCGTATCGGGGGCTCGCTGACAGATTTTACATTGGGGCTGCTGCAGCAAGCTAAAAAGAAACCAATTCAGTATGTTACAAATTATCAGGGAAAAGGCAGTACGGGACATACATTTCGTTCTTCATCGTATTTTATCAAAGATAAAACAGGAACGATTGTAGGTGTATTGTGTTTAAATTATGATATTCAGCCATATTTAGAAGCACGGCATATACTGGATACAGAAATCCTAAAGGGGTTGGTGCTGGAAAACAAGCTGCCTGCCAGTTTGGAAGATACCAAAGAGCCAGCCTTTGAAAATCTGTACAAAACAGCAGAGGATACGATTCACAGCATGATTTTTAAACGACTGCAGATGTATCCGGCAGAAGCGAAGCGGTTATCCGTGGAAGAACGCATGAAAATTACACAAGAGTTGGATGAAGATGGGCTTTTTTTGCTAAAAGGAGGAATTTCTGCGCTGGCATCGATGCTGGACGTATCAGAACCGACAATATATCGGTATTTGAGTCGTATTCGTAAAGAGTGATCTGTGAGATAGATAATTTGATGTTTTGATAGGGAGAAGTGAACATAATGGCCAATGCAACATGGAATCAAATGATTGAAATACTGAAACAGGATGTCGTTCCTGCTACTGGCTGTACGGAACCGGTATCTATGGCGTTTGCGGCAGCAACAGCTGCACGCTATCTTGGCGAGCCGGTACAATCTATTGCCGCGCGAGTGTCTGCTAATTTGATGAAAAACGGCATGGGTGTCATGGTTCCCGGTACAGGCCGCCCTGGTTTGTATATTGCGGCGGCGGTTGGTGCGCTTGGCGGCAATCCGGATAAGGGGCTGCAGGTTTTGTCTGGTATATCACAAGAAGTAGTAGACAACGGTGCGGCGATGGTTGATGGCGGAAAGGTTACGATACAAATCGCTAAAGATGTGCCGTATGTTTTATATTCAGAAGCGACTGTCAAAGGAACCTCTCATACGGTAAAAGTATGTGTAGCCAATGCCCATACCCACGTTATTTCTATTGAAAAAGACGGAATGTCTATTTTTAAAGCAGAAGAAACGAGCGGCGATAACGGTCAGAAAAAGCTCGCCTTTTTGCAATCGTTGTGCTTGGCTGATATTGTCGATTTTGCCGAACAGGTACCGTTGGAAGACGTGATGTTTATGAAAAAAGCAGAAGAATTAAATGACTGCTTGTCTAAAGAAGGGTTAACGGGAAAATATGGGCTGCATATTGCAGCATCGCTGGCAAAACAGCAAGAAAGCGGCTTCATAGGGAAAGACTTACAGACCCAAGTTTTAATCCGGACGGTCAGTGCTGCTGATGCCCGCATGGGAGGGGCTCCATTTCCGGCGATGACAAATTCCGGATCCGGCAATCAGGGAATCTCAGCTACGCAACCGGTTGTGACGGTAGCTGATCATATTCATGCATCTGCGGAAAAACGGCTGCGGGCCATTGTGTTGTCGCATATGACGGCGATTTATGCACATTCGTTTTTGCCAAAATTATCGGCTTTTTGTGCGACGATTACGGCATCTATGGGGGCAGCGGCCGGTATGGCGTGGCTGCTGGATACAGATCATGCCATCGAAACAATCAGCCGGGCTATATGCAGCATGACTGGCGAGGCGGTCGGTATGGTTTGCGATGGGGCTGCCAACAGCTGTGCCATGAAAGTAGCAACTGCTTGTACTTCTGCGTTCCGGGCTGTCATGTTGGCTCTTGAAGGAACACGCGTAAGCGGCAATGATGGTTTGGTAGCGTATGATGTTAATGAATGCCTTCGCAATGTAGGCTGCTTGGCTTGCCATGGCATGCAGCAGACCGATGATGAAGTACTGCAAATTATGATGAATAAAAATCAAGAATCGTGTTAAGACGTATGTGTTGTATTGAAATGCCAGTTATTTTATTATTTGTTTGTAGTTTGTAGTTTGTAGTTTGTAGTTTGTAGTTTGTAGTTTGTAGTTTGTAGTAATAAAGCCCTCGTATGCAGACATTTAGAGTGTCAACATATAAGGGCTTTATTAGCGTGTAAAGATTGTTTTATAAGATGGGGCGCTTTTTAGCGTCATATTCCTATTATTCAATAACCGTGACGGTATCGGCTAATTCTTTTTCAAACTTAGCATAATGTGTTTCTGCATATAATCCCGGCATACCGCCTGTGTGCAGGAGAATGAGCTGGTTTCCTAGCTTGATTTTCTTTTCTTTAATCATATCGAGTACGCCGGCAAATAGTTTGCCTGTATCGCAGGGATCGAGGAGAAGCCCTTCATGGCGAGCCATCAAGCCGATAGCATGACGTACTTGTTTGTCCGGCTCATTGTATCCTTTGCGGATATAGTCTGTTTCGATATGCATATCGCCATCATCAAATGTAAAACCGTAGGCTTCTTTTGCTTGCAGAAAATAATGGTGTAGTTTGTCTTTATCCAAAGGCATAATGGCAATTCCTGTTAATTTTAAGCTGGAATGAAGAGCTTTTAAACCGCAGTATAATCCTAAATACGTTCCCATACTGCCGACGGCTGTATATACGGTTGCACCGTTGATTTGATGCTCTTTAGCTTGTGCATCCAGTTCTTTGGCGCAGTCATAGTATCCAAGCATGCCGGTTACATCGCTGCCGCCCATGGGAATAAAATAGAGACGCTCGCCTTTTTGAATTTCTTGCGCCATAACGTGTTTGACCGTTTCTGTTAGCTGGATATCTTTGTCACGGCCGTCATTTTTCTTGACGATGACGCGGGCTCCGAATAGTCCGTCTAACAGCAAGTTTCCACTGAGATGGCCGTTGTATTCGTCTACTGCCACGATGATGCATTTTAGACCGTATTTCGCAGCAACAGCAGCGGTTAAACGGCCATGATTGGTTTGGATGCCGCCGACGGTAATAATTGTTGTAGCTTGTTCGTTCAATGCTTCAAACATAAGATATTCCAGCTTACGCAGTGTATTGCCGCCGCCGCCCCAGGGGGTCAGGTCATCACGCTTGATGTACATTTCACGAAACAGTTCTTGTGAAAGACCAGATAAATATTGGAGCGGCGTGGGTTGTGGCTCTAAAAGTGTCAGTTTGGGTTTTAATGTATCCATAGTATATATACCTCCTTATGTGTATTCTCATCGTATCATATTTACGGCTGTTTTGATAGGACAAAAAAATGGGGCTCCCACGCATACTAAAATGCTGCAGGGCCCAAAGGTAGGGAAGGCGATATATAGGAGAACAAAGACTTCGCGGCGGTGAGGAAAGGGTCCACGTGTCTGTGTCCGTAGTTTAGAGATTAGGAATGACAGCAACCATAATGTGTGAAATGACAAAATAAGAAATAGCACCTATAACAGCAGTACAGGGAATGGTCATTACCCAAGCGGTTACCATTTGACGGGCGACGCTCCAGTGCACGGCTTTAACACGCTGTGCCGCGCCGACACCCATAATGGAACCGGAAACGACATGAGTCGTTGAGACAGGCAGGTGCAAAAGCGTTGCTGCAAAAATAACGACAGCAGAGTTAAGGTCTGCGGCAAACCCGTGAATAGGGTGCATTTTAAAAATTTTGCCGCCAACCGTACGGATAATTTTCCAGCCGCCTACACTGGTGCCCAGTGCCATGGCTAAGGCACAAAGTATTTTGACAAGTGTAGGTACTTCCATGGTCTGAATAAAACCACCGGAAACAAGTGCCAGCGTAATGATGCCCATGGATTTTTGTGCATCGTTGGAGCCGTGAGAAAAGGCCATTAGTGCAGCGGAAAGAGTTTGCAGCCGATTGGCTGTCATATTTACTTTGGCAGGCTTAAAACCGTGACAAATCACGAAAAGAAGCTTCATAATGGTATATCCAATGAGGACAGCGGAAATCGGAGAAAGAATAAGAGATAAGAAAATCTTGATAATGCCCCAATCATTGAGTGCTGCCGTGCCTACAGAAAAGGCAACAGCCCCAATCATGCCGCCAATCAGTGCGTGAGAGGAACTGGAAGGCATGCCAAACCACCATGTAATTAGATTCCAAATAATAGCGCCGGTCAAACCGGCAATAATTACTAATTCATTAATCATGGCGGGCGAAGTGACAATGTCGCCGCCGATGGTCTTGGCAACGCCTGTAGAAATCATGGCACCGATAAAATTCAGTACAGCCGTACCGATAATAGCCAGGCCGGGACGGATAGCGCGCGTAGATACACACGTAGCAATCGCGTTGGCGGTATCGTGAAATCCGTTGATAAAGTCAAATGCCAAAGCTAGGACAATGACGAGAATAATTAACGGCGTATCAAGCATATTTCATGGTCACCTCTTTTATGACATTGCCAAGCTGTTCTACTGCGTCAGAAGTATCTTCCAACGTACCTAAAATATCTTTCCAGCGAATGACATCGAGAAGAGGCTGGTCTCCCTGGAAAATACGGGATATTTCACGACGGTAGATATTATCGATGTTTGTTTCGAGTTTACTTAGACGGTTTGCCCGTTCCATCAGTTCTGCTTCATTTTTATCAATGTTTTTTAGCAAAGAAAAAATTACAGTTAATTCTTGCCCCATGACTTCCAAGTCTTCTGTTATTTGTTCAGCAGCTAGCGTGGATTTGTCGAGATGATATAAACTGACGCGCATGAGCGAGCCATGAAGCTGGTCGATACAGTCTTCGAGATGGCAGGTCAGCTTATAGAAATCTTCGCGGTCAATCGGTGTAATGAAAACACGGGACAGTTTCATGATAATATCTTGATTGATTTTGTCAGATGTATGTTCCAATTTTACGACTTCTTTGATATGCAGATGAATTTTGGTAATATCTTTCATGACTTCCTTGGCAATCATTGCGCCGCGGTGGAAATTTTCTGCATTATGCATTAAGTAATCAAAAAATTCTTCGTGTTTATTGCTGATGCTGAACATGTATGTCCTATACCTCCTAGTTGATTCTTACGTTTAGTATAAAATCTTCACTTCAGTATTTTGCAAAAAGAGTGTAAAAATTGTGTAAATTGGCGACGTTTTGGCAGAATGTATCGGTGTACTTTTTTGTTCTTTTTTGCTGGATATTGACAGGAAAGGCGTATGCCGTATAATTGGATATATAAAGACAGTGGTGTCTTAGGGAAAGGCATCATTGTCTTTGTTTGTTTAAAGATATATTTTTAATTGAGGTGAGTAAATAGAATGAATCCATCTACGACACAGCAGACAACACATCCTGTTGATGAAATGCTGCCTGCTTCCAAGCTGTTTGCGTACGGATTGCAGCACGTACTGGCGATGTATGCCGGTGCGGTAGCTGTACCAATCATTATTGCACAGGCCATGCATTTGTCGCCTGCTGAACTTATTCATTTGATTAATGCTGATTTGTTTACCTGCGGTATTGCTACCCTGATTCAGACGTTGGGCTTTTGGAAAGTCGGTGCTCGCATTCCGATGATTCAAGGGGTTACTTTTGCCGCTGTTACGCCGATGATATTGATTGGCGTGGAACACGGTATTACGGCTATTTATGGGGCAATTATTGTTGCCGGGATTATTACATTTCTCATTGCGCCGTATTTTAGCAGGCTTATTCGCTTTTTCCCTCCTGTTGTTACAGGGACTATTATTACTATTATTGGGATTACGCTATTGCCGGTAGCCGTTCGCTGGATTGGCGGCGGCAACCAGTCTTCGCCTGATTTTGCCAGTCCCATGCATTTGTTTTTGGCAGGTATTACGCTGGCTATTATTATTTTTATTTATCGGTATGGCCGTGCTGGTTCCGGATTTTTAAGCAATGTATCCGTCCTTATTGGTTTGATTGGCGGCACGCTGATTGCCATTTCATTGGGGCAAGTTGATTTTTCGGAAGTAGAAAGGGCCGCCTGGTTTGGCGTAGTAACCCCGCTTTCTTTTGGCTACCCGTCTTTTGACGCAGGTTCTATTGTCTCGATGGTTATTGTAATGATTGTCTGCATGGTAGAAACGACGGGAGACTGTATTGCCATTGGCGATATTGTGGGGCGGCCTATTAATCAGGATAAATTGTCACGGTGTTTGCGTGCTGATGGATTATCGACGATGATTGGCGGTATTTTTAACAGCTTCCCGTATACGGCATTTGCGCAGAATGTCGGTTTGATTGCCGTTACGCGCGTTAAAAGTCGTTTTGTAGTAGCGGCGTCCGGCGTGATTTTAATTGTGTTAGGCTTATTTCCCAAAATGGCAGCTATCGTTGCCTGCATTCCCAATTCTGTATTGGGGGGAGCAGGAATTGCCATGTTCGGCATGATTATCGCCAGCGGCGTTCGGGCTTTGACAAAAGTAGAGTTTGAAGGAAATTCCAATCTGATGATTGTTGCTGTCAGCATTGGCATCAGCATGATTACGCTTACGATTCCTAATTTCTTTCAGCATTTTCCTGATGCGGCTAAAATTGTGCTGCAAAGTGGCATTACGCTGGGGAGTATTACTGCTGTTATTTTAAATTTAATTTTTAATGGAATAGGACATCATGATCATGGAATTAAAGAGGATGAAACATAACATCAAAACATGGATGATTGGATGTATAGGTATAACGTGTATGCTGGCAGGAAATGTCTTGGCGGCAGATACGGCAAAGGTTTCGTCAGAACTGCCGATGAAACCGGCTCCTTTTGCAGCTGCGACGTCGGTAAAAATTACGTCACAGCCAACGCCGCCGACAGAATTAGCAGACCTGTCGCGGCAAAAAGCTGTCGTGATGCCGGCTCCGGCGCAGGATACTTCTTCCCAAGAACCTAAGATAGGTATTAACTTGGCAAGCCGTATTTTGATTTTATATAAGGGAAATACAAAAACAGCGATGTATCCTGTAGGTGTAGGAAAAACAACGACGCCGACCCCTGTAGGTTACTATGCAGTACAAAATAAGGAAGTCAATCCGACATGGGTTGACCCCGGTGATCCGAGTGTGCAAATTGGTTCCGGCCCGGATAACCCGTTGGGATATCGCTGGATTGGATTTAACGGTACCTACGGTATTCATGGTACCAATCAGCCGTCTTCTGTTGGCTATTATGTTTCCAATGGCTGCATCCGCATGCATGAAGAAGACGTGGAAGCCGTGTATTCACAGGTGTCTGTGGGAACGCCTGTGAATGTATATTATGACCGCATTGTCATTGACAGTGATGCCGATCATACAGTTTCCTACTATATCTATCCGGATGGCTACGGTTGGCAGAATGTAACAGTTCAAAATGTAAAAGACGCACTTCATGGCTATGGCGTAGAAGATTTTGCAGAAGCCGGCAGTATATACAATAAGATTGCAGCTTCTGACGGCCAGCCGACATATGTAGCCAAAGCGTATGATTTAATCGTTAACGGCCAAAAACTAGCTAAGCGTGCGCTGAAGAAAGACGGTGTAACGTATTTGCCGGCCGTTGCTGTAGCAACTGCCTTAAAGATGGATTTGCATTGGAACAGCAAACAGCGGACGCTGACCAGCCCGTATGGCAGGGTATTCGGTGTCAATAAAAGTGATGTCATCTACGTGGATGCGGTAGATGCGCAGTCCCTGTTTCATGTGACAGGAACGCTGACGCCGGAACTGAAATATGTAGTGACATCGCTGGCAGAAAATCAGCTTGTCCCAGATAAAACGACGAAAGTAACGATTTCTACGACGTACATGCCGGAAAACGAATAGAAGTAAGTAAAAGGGGGTTGTATCCAAATGGGAACTTTTAGCCCATTTTGGTACAACCTTTTTATATGCCGTGTTAGACGCATAGTTTGCAACAGCATTATTTATTTTCCTTGTGCTTCAAATAAAAAAGAAAAAACTTTTAAAGAAAGAGCAGAGTACATGATAGTAAAAAGTATTATGGACTATTTTTTAATTGTTCTGCTACAAAAATGGGTATATAATAACAACGGTATACTTTTAATTAGGTAAGGAGTATGAGGAGAGGATGAAGGGCTTCATTCGTAGAATAGCAACAGCTTGCATAGGCTGTGCTGCTTTTTTTACATCATCGTTTTGTTTTGCCCAGGTAGCTGTTGACCAGATTGCCGTCGGAGGCGTAGGGCCGGGATGTACGATTGCGTATGTAGAGGGCGTATATGGTCAGCCAACGGAATCAGACTACGTGACATCAGATACAGGCGTCAACTATATAGAATATAACTACGAAAACCATTTGCTGGTAGGTTTTCAGGAAAGTGATTCAACCGCCGTGTATGTTACTTGCACCAGCGATAATCTGTCCACACCGGATGGCGTGGCAGTAGGCATGACAGCCGATGTGCTGAATAGTAAATATGGCCAGGCCGATCATATTTACAACTACAATGATAAATCGTTGTATGAATATGATGATGAAAACGGCAACTGCTTGTCGTTTGACGTGCAGAATTTTTATATTGTAAGCGTCAATGTACGGGCAGCCCAGTAAACTCACAGGAAAAATCTAATACGCATGGTACAAAAAAAGACCGTGGAAACAAGATGAGAATTATACTGCCCCCTAATCGTTAGATACTTGGTCTAACAATTAGGGGGCAGTTCAAATTTCATGTTTCCGCGGTCTTTTTATTGCGTAACAGCTACTGTTTAGTCATTTCCCAAAACGCCTTCTAAGAAAGAAGCCGTGTCTGCCAAATAGTCAGCTGGATAGCTTTCAATATCGCCTTTATCGCAGTGTGCTGCAAATTCCGGGTCAATAGGAAGTTTTGCCGTATGGGGAATTTCATATTTCTGTGCCGATGCTTCTACATGACTGGGTCCGAAAATAGCATGTTTTTCATGACAATTCGGACATTCGAAATAACTCATGTTTTCGATTAATCCCAAGACAGGAACGTGCATGATTTCGGACATTTTCAATGCTTTTTCTACAATCAGGGAAACGAGTTCCTGTGGGGACGTAATGACGAGAATACCGTCAATCGGCAGGGACTGGAATACTGTTAAAGGTACATCACCGGTTCCAGGAGGCATATCGACAAACATATAGTCAATGTCGCCCCACATGACGTCCGTCCAGAATTGTTTTACGGCACCGGCAATAACCGGACCGCGCCATACAACCGGTGAGGCGGCGTCTTCCAAAAGCAGGTTCATGGACATGACTTCAATACCTGTTTTGGTTTTGACTGGGAGAATACCGCTTTCATCCCCTGTAGCTCTGTCGGTAATGCCGAACACTTTTGGGATGGACGGGCCTGTAATATCAGCGTCCAAAATTGCCGTTTTGAAGCCGCGGCGGCGCATTTGAACAGCCATCAAAGAGGTGACAAGAGATTTGCCGACCCCGCCTTTGCCGCTGACGACGGCAATGACGTGTTTTACATGCGTGCCTGCATGAGGGGGAGCCTGCAAGTTTTGTGGTTCTGTGCGGCTGCTGCAGCTGCTGCCGCAGCTAGAACAGTCATGTGTACAATTTTCACTCATAAATATCAATCTCCTTTTAGATTACTTTTTCCGGCATGACAGCATGCATGGTGGCAGCAGGAGCCGGCATGTTCACAAAGTTTTATATGGCCGCCTTCAATAAGAAGGCGTTTTCCATGGACGAGGGCATCCGCCAATTTATAACGGGCCGTATCATAAATACCGGTTACAGTAGTTCGCGACACATTAATCTGAGCAGCGCATTGTTCCTGTGTCAGTCCTACCAAATCAAGCAGGCGGATAACTTCATATTCATCAATACTCATCGTGACGACAGCCGCATCGTTGGGACAGTCAGATGGAGCAAATTCATCTGACTTCGGCAGGGAACAGACACGGCGGCAGCGCGGCGGTCTCGGCATGGAATTACCTCCTTTACTATAAATCCAAATATTATTATAAAATTGTAGATGACATATGTCAATAAAATAAATTCGCTAGGAGGTATGTTCTGATGGATGTGTTTCTTTATATTTTTTCCGCTTTCGAACAAACGTAGACGGCGTAATACCCAACGCGTGTGCTGCATCTCTTACATTGCCGCATTTTTGATAGGCAGCTGTCAAATAATGGTATTCTGTGCGGGTCAAAATATCCTGCAAATCGATAGGAAATTGAATATCTGAGCCAATTTCTGTTTTTTTCGTATCGATATTTTTTTCTTCCAGCATAATAACGGGGCGATTTTGGTGGAGTAAATGCAAATCTTCCGGGCGGATTTCATCGGCAGAACTAATAATAATAGCTCGTTCGACGATGTTTTTGAGTTCACGAATATTTCCGGGCCAATTATATTCATTGAGAAGTTGAATGGAAATAGTAGAAAAAAATTTTTTGAAATTATATTTTTGATTGAGTTTGGTTAAGAAGGATAAGGCTAAGGGCGTAATATCTTTTTTGCGAAGGCGCAGCGGCGGAATGGAAATCGGAAAGACGGTTAAGCGGTAATATAAATCTTCGCGGAACTCACCGCTCTTTACCATTTCTTCCAGATTGCGGTTCGTAGCGGCTATGACACGGACGTTAATTTTTATTGGCTTAGTACCGCCGACTCGCATGATTTCTTGTTCCTGCAATGCTCGCAGTAATTTGACCTGCATATCTTTTGGCAGTTCCCCGATTTCATCCAAAAACAAAGTACCTTTGTTGGCTAATTCAAAAAGTCCGATTTTGCCGGAACGATTGGCACCGGTAAAAGCGCCGCTTTCATAGCCAAATAATTCGCTTTCAATTAAACTTTCCGGAATTGCACCGCAGTTGACCTTGATAAAACTGTTTTTTACACGGTGACTGTGTTGATAAATATAGCGAGCCATGACTTCCTTGCCCACGCCTGTTTCACCTAATAAAATGACGGTTGTATCCATGGGGGCGACTCGGTTGGCTAGCAGCATGGCAGCCAGTGTCGTTTCATCCTTGGCGATGACTTCCTGCTCAGCGGCAGGGCCTTGAATATGAGCCAGTTCTAACCGGAGCCGTTCCATTGCATCTGTTTTTTCTTGGACGATTTCTTTTAGATTATAAATTTCAGTCAAATCACGGACGTTAGTCACAATCATAATCAATGTGCCGTTTTTGTCAAAAATCGGCGAACTGGTTACCAGTGCTTCTTTGCCGGAACGAAACCGTTGCTGCAGCGTAACGGGTTTTTTAGTACGGGCCACAATTAGGCTGCCGGAATGGGAAATGAGCTTTCCTTTTACCAAATCAGCCATGTTTTTTCCTAGGACATCTTCGCCTTTTAAACCGGTGATGTCTTCATACGCATGATTAATACGCAGTACATTGGCATTTTTGTCGGTAATAAAAATGCCGTCAAAAGAATGTTCAATAATTGCGTTGAGGCGTTCTGCCGCTTCAGCTACGGTAGAAAAAATTTCTTTTGTATGTCCCATGCAATATATATCCTCCTTTCTTTAAAAATTAAATCATGATATAAAAGGATTACATATACTATGCGTTTGAGGTACAGTAAAAGTATCCTATGTAATAAAGGCAATGTCAAGATAGATGTTCTATTTATATAGAAACCATCAGTTCTTGCCATTGCCTGATAGAAGCACATGGATTAATCGCATATTCTGCGTTCATATGAGTTTGCAATGTGTAACATACGGCGGTATTTTTGGATAACACGGCGCGAAATAGGGACACCAAACTGTTGTGCTAATAGTATGGTCAGCTGGGAATCGCTGTAAGGCTTTTGGCGGTTTTCCTGACCGATTAAACATTTTAAAGCTGTTTTTACAGCGTCTTTAGACAGATTTTTCCCATCGTTGTGCAGGGGGCTTTGAAATAAAGATTTAAACGAAACGGTCCGCCAGGGAGTTTGTATATATTTATCCTTAATTGTACGGCTGATAGTAGAAATATGCAGTCCCGTTTGCTGTGCAATATCTTTCAATGTCATAGGACGTAAGGCATGATGTGTTTGTGTATAGGCGTACTGCCAGTTCCAAATCGCATCAGTAAGTAATGTCAGCGTTTTCCGGCGGCGTTCGATGTTGTGAAGAATCATGTAGCATCGGCTGTATTTTTCTTTAAAATACGATTTTATATCCGGGTCGGTTGCCGAATGCATCATTTGCGTATAATAATCACTTAAAGAATAGGACGTAATCCATGAGTCGTTGAGGAAAATTTCATGTTCGCCGGTTTCTGTGAAACGGATGATGACATCCGGTACGACGTAGGACGCGGCTGTATGGAACATGCCCTTGAGCGGTGCTGGTTCCAAGCGTTTAATCAAGCGTAAGATCGGCATGAGTTTGGCTTGGGAAATATGAAGTGCTGCACATATCGTGTTGATGCGTCCATTTCCCACATCGTCTAAATGACAGCGGATGATTTTTTTGGCTAATGGGGTGAGCTTGTTTTTACGGGCCAGCTGCAGCATTAGGCATTCCTGAAGTGAAGCGGCGCAGATGCCGGCAGGATTCAGCTGTTGTAAAATCTGCTGACAGTTGGCAAAAAGGCCTGGCGGCAGCGGAAATTTTCGGGACAGTTCTTCTTCCGTTATTGTCAGATAGCCGTTATCATCTACGCATTGTGCCAAATACGTTAGCAGTGCCCAGACGGGACGGCTGTATTGACTGGGATTTAGTTGTTCTAAGATAAAATTTTTAATGCAGTCTTTTTCCGGAGCCGCAATAAAATTAAGAAATTCAGATGCACCGTTTTGTGAGGAGACGGGATGGTAATCCATAAACGGATTTTCTTCCGATTCTTTTTGCAGCATGTCCCGCAGGTCTTCTGCAGACATTGATAAAATCTGCAGTGATTGAATTTGATTGGCTGAAAGTTTTTGCAGTTGTTCCTGCGAAAGAGAAATATGTGCGTCTATGGCCATAAAGCAACATCTACCTTATTAATGCCAGCAAAGCAGTATATTGGGTTTTGCCGGAAGAGTTTTTAGGAATAGAATCTATATGTCGAATAGTAAAACAACGAGGATGCAGTGATGTCGTTTTTACCAAAAAATCTTCAAATGAGGAAATAGCTGTTTCTGGTGCGGTTGTAAATACCCATAAGTCATCGTCATGACCTGTTGCGGCAAAATCACCAGTTGTAAACGTGTTTTTGAAGAGTTGTTCTATCTCGTCCATGTTGACGCGTTTGCCCATGATTTTGACAAAACGTTTTTTGCGGCCTGTAATATAATAAAATCCATCTTCATCAACGTAGGCAATATCTCCCGTAAAAAGACGGCCGTGACGTTCGTCGCCGCGTGCCAAGTCTTCGGCATTTTGCGCATAACCTAAGGTAACATTAGGCCCTTCATAGCATAATTCACCGGGAATATTTGGCATTGTAATTTCGGTATGTTCATCTTCCATAATGTGGAAGACGCCGCCGGGGATGGCAATGCCGATGCTGCTTATTTTTTTCAGGCTGTATGCTGGCGGCAGGTAAGACATGCGGGCAGTTGCTTCTGTTTGGCCGTACATGACGATGAAGCGTTTGCCTGCGGCAGCAGCAAATTCAGCATATTCTTTTTGCAGTCGTTTGGATAATTTGCCGCCGGCTTGTATCATCAGTGTTAAAGACGGTAAGTCCATAGCAGTGAAATGCAGCCGTTTCAGACATTCATACGTAAAAGGAACACCGGCTATAGAAGTAATCTTTTGTTTTTTGCATAATTCCCAAAACGAGGTATCGAAAAGCGTATCTTCTGTTAAATATTCAGCAGCCCCGACCAGCAAATGGCTGTTGATGACCGACAGGCCAAAGGTATAATGCATAGGAAGTGTTGAAACAGGACGCTGGGAAGCATCCAATTCCAAATATTGGGCAATAGATGCAGCGTTGGACTGAATGTTTTCGTAGCTTTGCCGTACAAGTTTTGGACTGCCGGTACTGCCGGATGTAGTCAGCAGTACGGCTAGGTCTTCAAACAAAATCGGAGAATGCGCCGCGTGCTGATACAGTGAGTAGTCTTCCAGTGTATACAGGGAACTGTTGTTAGCAGTATGGGTAGTTGGCTGAAAGATATATGCCGGTTGATATGTATCGATTAACCGTTTCATCAGGCCGGCATCCATATCATGGTCGATTAACAACGGGACAATATGGTTTTGCAGGCAGCATACATAAGATAAAGCGGAACCAAGAGTGTTGCGGCAGATAATGACAGCCAGTGAACGGCGGGGAACAATGGATTTCAACGCGTCTGCGTGATGGTACCAGTCTGCATAGGTTACGGTACGGCCGGCGGCATTTATAAAAAGAGGACGCTGTTCATAGTGACGATTCTTGTCGAAAAAATTCATCATAAGACCTCCTAACCGATAATACGAGAGAGAGATTCTATCATGTTTATACCATCCCAACATATAGACATATCCATAGCTTGACCTACTGGTACGATACGGTCTACACCCATTACGCGATGCGCCAGCAATACTTGTCGGATAATGGCTGGATGAATACCTAATGTAGAGATGGTTTGAATTTTTTTATCCATGTACGGCATGATTTCATCCAGCGCGGAAATAGAATATTGGAAAAATTGACCAAACGCGCCAGAGAGCGTCGTTATATCTTCCGGCAGGGAAGATAGTGTATAGATATATACCGTATTTTTAATATGTTCGATCGTGTCAATTTGAGGACATGTCATGGCAAATTCCCAAGCATCGGTATATTTCGTACTTACTTTAATCGGCTGCAGCGTATATGCTGTGCTTTCTTTGGCAATCGCATGCCACCAGCGCTTTTTTGCTTTTTCAGTCAGTTCTGCATGATTGCCCAGCCAAAAAATCATACGGGGACTGGAGCAGGCGTTTTGGTCTGTTTCATAGGTATCATTATAAAAAAGATGCGCTTGATGATGTAATTCTTCATCAGAGTAAGAAAGTACAGTAGCGCTGTCGATGACGGCGCAGGAATAGCGGTCAGCAAAAACAAGTTCTACGGCCTGTGGCGGCAGAATGGATTGACGAATCTGTGCAATTGATTCATTGCCGCCCCAGATGATGCGGCCGTCGCAGTGTGTTGTCAGCGCATCTGTTGTGTTTTTGTCATGGTCATAGGTGATGAGAGCATTCATGTTGCGAAGGCTGGAAAATTCATTTCGAGACCAGACTGTTTCTATACAGTCGCAAATAGGCTGGACAGATGCTGCTTGGCGCGGGGAAATGCGAACGATGTTTCCGTTGCCGGCGAGCATAGAAATAGCCAGACTATACGCAAACATGGCGGGCATATTGGCAGGTGCGATGTGAAACACTAAGCCGCGTCCCAACCGTTCACCTAAATGGGAAACGTTTTGTGCCATTTGGTTTACATGGGCGCGGCGAAGCCAAAAGCCTAACGCTGCCCAGGTCATATCCGTATGCGCTAAGGTAAGTGTTTGCAGTTCTTTGGACAGGGCCTGCAGAAAATCTACAACAAGCGGTGAAAACGGCGGCAGCGGCCGGACTTGCTGCGGCACGGTGCCTGCTAAAATCGTGTAATCAGCCATGTGTATCACTGCACCCCCTTATTTCGGCCTTAGGAATACGGCCGTCAATGCGAAAATATTTGCCCTTGCGCCCGCATGGGCAGTCATCAATGCCTAAAATTGTTCCCATATCTTCTGTCAGGATGGAATGCCCTGGATACGAAACAGCCATTGGCGAAAGAACTTGCAGAATGCCTTTTTGTCCAACCGGACAGACGGAAAAGTCTTCGGGGTTTCTGGTAATGACATCAGAAAAAATGCTGGCATGTAAATGGCCTTCTTCACATTCCACATATACACAGCCCGTTTGTTCAGCCATGCCGTAATAATTATGGACGCGGGAAATATGAAACTGGTCATACAGTCGTTTTTTATACAACGCTGCCGATACGGCCTGATCTTGCATTTTTTTCCAGCCGCCGCCATGGAGAACGATAGCATTGGAAAAATCAAATGAGAGTCCTTTTTTTGCTAAAGCCTGACAAAAATATTTCCAAATCATAAATGTAAAGCCAAAAATCAAAACGGGCGTATCTTTGTAGGCCGCGAACGCTTCTAGTGCTTCGGTATTGATGTCCATAGTATCAGTCAGGGCGTAGTATTTCTTTTTAGCAAAAATAGAAAATCCTAAAATCGCGGCACCTCGTGCATTAAAAGCCGTTCTATCTGTAAAGATAGACGGCGAATCGATAATCAGCATGGGAAGCCGGCCTGTACCAAAAAAGCTTTTCATAATCGTATACAGTGTTAGCTGCTGATTTTGTGCAGTAGCAGCATCCAGGTAGATATGAGAACGAGCTTGCCCGGTGGTACCGGAAGAAACGAGTACTTTAAAAACGTCTTCGTCTGCAATGCTTTTAAGCTGCATAAGCTTAAAGAGACGAATAGGAATCATAGGAAGCTGTGCCAACGATACGGCGGGATTGTCTGTATAGCCGAGACGATGGAGTGCCTGCCCATATGGCGGACAATGCAGTCGGTGGTGTTCTGTCAATGTACGGAAAAAGGGCAGGTAGTGTGCTTCTTTTTCTTCTTGCGTCCAACTATATGGTGCATAAGTCAGCCATGTACTATAATCCATAATTCGTTTTCACCTCCTGCGTTAATGTAAACGGCAGCCCGTGGCCGGGATATGTCCATATGGGAACAGATAGCGTGCGCAGTATATATTTTCCCGTATGCTGATAGGCGTCATCATCGCCGCCGGGAAGACGGGTAATTACTTCTTCGCCGGGAATAAAATAATCGCCGGAATACAAAACTGTATTGTCTACAATGATACACATACTGCCGGGTGTATGGCCGGGAACTAGGATAAAATGGAGTTGATGATTTTGCCATGTAAAATCAAACGTTGGGGCGGCAAACGTAATGTCTGCTGGGGCACAAGTAAATTTAGGATAGGACACTTGCAGTTTCCCGTTGCTTTTAAAATATAAATACGATTCCATGATCCGCGTCATATTTATTTTGGTACTTTGGATGCCGTCACTGCAAGCCTGACTGGCAATGACCTGGACGTCCCAATGGACGCGCAGGTCATTCAGTCCTCTGATATGGTCACAATGCTCATGCGTTAAAATGATATATTCAGGAATCAGTCCATGTGTTTCCAGATACGGAATAATGAGTTCGGCATTATTCGGGTCGATAAGAAGTGCATGACTGCCGGACGTAAGAATATAACAATTACTTTCAGTGAGCGGATCTACCAGGCAGGCAGCCGGCGTATATATGTTTTGGGGGACGTTAGATTTCGACTCCATATTTGCGAAGAACGTCCATTCCTTTTTCGTAGGAGCTAAAGGCTAATACGTCCGGCGTATCGATAGAAATATCAAATGTATCTTCCATATCTTCCATTAAGTTCATATGGCCCATAGAATCCCATACTTTTATACCGCGATATTTGAGACCTGGAAGCTGTTCTTTAGTCAATTTGAAATTTTTCATAAAAAGATTGTCATATTTTTCTAAGTTTGTCATGTAAAATCACCTAATCCTTATCTGTTTTATCTTTTACGAGAAATAATGTTTTCATCATCATTTGATGACAAATGCCTTCAGCAACGACGGTCCCGTCTTGATTGGTGCATGTGCCTTTCAATTCACCGATATACCAGCGTTTTTGTTCCGTTACGTTTTTTAATGTAACTGTTGCGGTAATCGTGTCGCCGGCATAGACGGGTACTGTAAAATGAATATTTTCATCCATTAAAATCGTACCGTCGCCGGGAAGGGTCATCCCCATGATAGAAGAGATTAAACTGCCCGTCAATACGCCGTGAACGACCGGCTTGCCAAAGCCGTATTGGGCGGCAAATGCCGGATCGGTATGGAGCTTGCCGTAGTCGCCGGTCAATTTGGCAAACGTCTGAATATCAGAAGCCGTAAACGTCTTGGTCATTTGAGCTGTGTCGCCTAAATAGAGGATGCGTTTTTGCCGTGTTTTAGGAGCCGCTTCTTCGTTGGCAAAGTTTGCAGCAAACGCGGCAAACTGCTGCGGAGTGCACAATGAAATACAACGTTTTGCCGCAATGCCTTCAGAAGATGCGCAACCAGTCATGCAGCCGCAGACGAGAAGACACAAATCGCAAATTTCTTCTTCTGCATTATATATGTATGTATGGTTGGGAAAGCGTTTTATGAATTTGTTGACTTCTTTTGTGCGGTCATAGCGGCTGTTGCAGCCGCCGCAGTATTTTATGCCTATTTTCATACGCTCCTCCTAAAGATGATGGTCATGCAGGAGTGCCTTGGCTTGCGCAATGAGTTCATCGCTGACGCCGCTTACGAGAATAACATCTTTTACTTGCGGCAAATGTTCTTTTACCGTGCCTGCGATGAGTTCTTCTGTTGTCAGCTGTGCAGATGGACAGCCGCTGCATTTTCCTGTAAGACGAATGCGCAGTACATCATCTGTATAGTCTACGATAACGACGTCGCCTTGGTGAGATGCCAGCGAAGGACGAACGTGTTTGTCCAATACGGATTCAATTTGTTCAATCATAGTTGCCATAGTATGTTTCACATCCTTACATATAGTTTCTAATAATATACAAGCAATAAACGTGCCAAATGTGATGAAAGACAACATAGAATTAAATATCATAGCTATAAAAAGTATGTGAAAAAATGTAATAAATAAGAAGAAAATGCCTATAAAATAGCGTATAACCCGTTACTAATGAGCAAAGAAAACAGAAAAGAAAATTTTTCGTAAAGCGAAATATACGCTTTAAAACACGTAAAAACGGCGTTTTGAGAACGAATATTGTGCCAAAATTAGCACACAACAAGAGCGCGTTTTAAAATTGCAACAACAAAAGAGTACATTTGATGCAAAAATGCAACAAATAAATAAAGTTCTTAATTTCACAATAAAGGCTGACAAAGACACAAAAAAATTTATAGAAAAATTTTTTATATGAATAAATAAGATATTTCCTATGCTTTTCCCAGTCAAAAGAAGTCAAAAAAAGAAAAAAGATGAAATCTAGCAAATGTTGGCATATATTTTGCTCTTTACGTAGGCAAGACACAACGAAGACAGTGCAACACCAGCGTGTCAGTACTTATTATATTTCTAAACATAAGAAAGGATGATTTATTATGGCATTAATGACAGGCGAACAGTATATTGAAAGCATGAGAAAATTAAACTTACAAGTGTACATGTTCGGTAAAAAAATTGAAAACGTTGTAGACGATCCGATTCTCCGTCCTTCTTTGAACTCCGTTCGTATGACATACGATCTTGCTCAGAAACCGGAATACCAGGAATTGATGACAGTTATTTCTCCGTATACCGGCGAACGCGTAAACCGCTTCACGCATATTCATCAGAGCACGACGGACTTAATGAACAAAGTTAAAATGCAGCGTTTACTCGGTCAGAAAACAGCCGCTTGCTTCCAGCGCTGCGTAGGTATGGACGCATTTAATGCTGTATTCTCCACCACATATGATATTGATAAAAAATATGGTACAACATATCATGAAAATTTCATGAACTTCTTAAAACGCGTTCAGAAAGAAGACCTTACTGTTGACGGTGCGATGACAGACCCGAAAGGCGATCGCGGCTTGGCTCCACATGCTCAGAAAGACCCGGATTTGTATCTCCACGTTGTAGAACGCCGTGCAGACGGTGTTGTGGTTCGCGGTGCGAAAGCTCACCAGACAGGTTTCATTAACTCCCACGAAGTTATCGTAATGCCGACTATCGCTATGGGTCCTGATGATAAAGATTATGCTATTTCCTTCTCCTGTCCGACCGATGAAAAAGGTATTTTCATGATCGTTGGCCGTCAGTCCTGCGATACTCGTAAATTGGAAGGCGCTCAGATGGATACAGGCAACCCGGAATTCGGCGGCACAGAAGCTCTCGTTATTTTCGACAACGTATTCATTCCTAATGACCGCATTTACCTCAACGGCGAATTTGAATTTGCAGGTACTTTGGTTGAACGGTTTGCTGGTTACCATCGTCAATCTTACGGCGGCTGCAAAGTTGGCGTAGGCGACGTTTTGATTGGTGCTGCTGCTGTAGCTGCTGATTACAACGGCTGCCCGAAAGCATCCCATATCAAAGATAAAATTATTGAAATGCAGCACCTCAATGAAACATTGTTTGCTTGCGGCATTGCTTGCTCTGCTCTCGGCACGAAGACAGAATCCGGCAACTACCTCATCGACCTCCTGCTTGCTAACGTTTGCAAACAGAACGTTACACGTTTCCCGTATGAAATTGTTCGTCTTGCAGAAGATATTGCCGGCGGCTTGATGGTAACGGCTCCGTCTGAAAAAGACCTCCGCGATCCGAAAATTGGGCCGTATGTTGAAAAATATCTCCGCGGCGTAGATAGTGTTTCCACGGAAAACCGCTTGAAAATTTTACGTCTCATTGAAAACCTCAGCTTGGGCACAGCCGCAGTTGGCTATCGTACAGAATCCATGCATGGTGCTGGTTCCCCGCAGGCTCAGCGTATCATGATTTCTCGTCAGGGCAACCTCCGTATGAAGAAAGCGTTGGCTAAAGCTATCGCCCATATCGAAGAATAAGATGCACTTTCGGTTTAAATGTAAATAACATGTTTTGCTGTTGCCGCAGCAGCCTGGCCGTACCTCCTCCAGGGCCAGTGCTGCGGCAATGCATACAGAAAGTAGGTGTGCTTGTTGGATTGGAGAAAAGAATACGCTGATAAAATTGTTTCTGCAGCAGAAGCAGTCAGCCATGTAAAATCAGGCGATACTATCGTCTTTGAACATGCTTGCGGCGAATCGCAGTGCCTGACCAATGAATTGGTAAATCAGGCCGATCGTTTGGAACATGTTACTATCAGTCATATGGTCGCTATGGGAAGCGCGCCATATTGCCAGCCAGGCATGGAAAAACATTTCCGTCACAACGCCTTGTTTGTTGGCGGTTCTACGCGTAAAGCTGTTGAAGAAGGGCGCGCAGATTTTACGCCGTGCTTCTTTCACGAAGCTCCGAAGTTTTTCCGTGAAGGGATTCTTCCTGTAGACGTCGCTTTTATCCAGGTTAGCGAACCGGACGAAAACGGTAACTGCTCCTTTGGTATTTCTGTTGACTATACACAGCCGGCAACAGAAGCTGCTAAATTAGTCATTGCGCAAGTTAATAAAAACATGCCGTATACGTATGGCAATGGCATCAATCTTAAAGATATTGATTACATCGTAGAACAAGAAGCGGATTTGATTGAACTGCCGCCGCCCCACATCGGTGACACAGAAAAGAAAATCGGTGAATATGTAGCTTCTTTGATTAAAGACGGCGATACATTGCAGCTCGGCATCGGCGCCATTCCAGATGCGGTATTATCCTTCTTGGGTGATAAGAAAGATTTGGGCATTCATTCGGAAATGTTTTCTGACGGCGTTGTTGATTTGGCAAACAAAGGCGTTGTTACCAATGCGAAGAAAACGATTGATCAGGGCAAATTTGTAGCTTGTTTCCTGATGGGTACGAAAAAACTCTATGATTTTGTTAACAATAACCCGGATGTATTGATTAAACCGGTTGATTACACGAACGATCCGTTCGTAGTAGCGCAGATTGACAACATCATCGCAATTAACTCGGCTATGCAGGTTGACTTGATGGGACAAGTCAATGCTGAAATGATTGGTTATCGTCAGTTTAGCGGTGTTGGCGGTCAGGTAGATTTTGTCCGCGGCGCATCCCGCGCTAAAGGCGGCAAAGCGATTATTGCGATGCCTTCTACAACGGGTAAAACAAAGAAAATTTCCAAGATTGTACCGATTCTTGATGAAGGCGCAGCTGTTACGACATCTCGTAATGATGTAGACTATGTCATCACAGAATTTGGTATCGCAGCATTAAAGGGTAAAACGCTGAAACAGCGTGCAACGGCGTTAATCAAGATTGCGCATCCTGATTTCCGCCCAGCTCTTATCGAAGAATTTGAAAAACGCTTCCACTGCAAATTTGAAGAATAAAAGCATCCTTTGGTCCAGGATACAATATATGCCATAGCAACTGTCTCCGTAGTTATAGCAGGTTGATGGCTGCTATGGCGTTTTTTCTTCTAAATTTGAATATTTATGAGCAAAAGTCATTATTTTATCGAGAGTATACAGATTTAGATTGGAGGGTATGGTAATGTTTGGTCCTGTCTATAAAAGAAAAGAGGGCGAAATACAGCCTGGGATTAACTTGCATATTTTTAAATTATGTTTCCGTCTCCCGTTTATCCATTATCGGTTTGAATGGCCTGACTATGTACAAGGCTTATTGCTTTGTGCCGTTTGTTTAGGTATTATCCCTGTTTTGCAGGAATACCTTGGCATGCCGTTTGAAATTGCTATTACTATCGTTATCATGAATGGTTTCTTATATACATGGCACGCTCATTTAGGTGACCCTGTTGTTCCTGGCTGGATTACACCGGCGATTCCCTTGCTGTTGTTGTGGCTGGCCGGATATCCTCATGATACGGCAGAACGCATGCATGCACTTATCGCATTTGAATTTGAATTAGGCCTTTTAACATTTATTTTGGGTGCCACAGGTTTGGCTAAAAAAGTTGTTGACCTTGTACCTGACGCGCTGAAATCAGGGATTTTGATTGGTGCCGGTATTGCGGCTGTGCGTCTTGTGTTTAACGCTGGCGGCAGTTTTGATAAATATCCGTTTACCATTGCGATTGCCGTTGGGTTTGCATTCTATTGTTCTTTCAGTAATCACTTCAAGAGCATTATGAACAAAAATAAAGTATTCCAGGTTATTTCTGATTTAGGGTTGCTGCCGGCTATGGTATTGGCAGTTATTGTTGCACCTCTTGTTGGTGAACTTCCTTGGCCGACGATTGAATGGGGCTTTACACATCCGCATTTTATTGAAGTTTTCACACAATGGAGCCCGTTTGCAGAACGCATTGGCTTCCCTGGCATGAGTTATTTTATTGATGCAGCACCGTTGGTCGTTGCTACGTATGTTGTATTATTTGGTGAATTGATTCAGGCAGATGCCTTGATTGATGAAGCACGTGAATTCCGTCATGGCGATGAAAATATTCATTTTGATGCCAACCGCAACAACGTTATCGTTGGTGTCCGCAACATGATTATGGCTATGGCTGGCCCAGACCTTTCTATGTGCGGTCCGTTATGGGCAGCTATGCAGGTTGTTATCTGCGAACGTTACAAACATGGCCGTGAAGCCATGGACAGTTTGGTTGGCGGCGTTGCTTCCTTCCGTCTTGGTACGTTTACAGGCTACTGGCTTTCCCCGATTGTAAGTTTCGTAAAACCGGTACTGCCCATCGCGTTGGCACTTACCATGTTAATTCAAGGATATGTTGCTGTT
The DNA here is from genome assembly GCA_050874545.1 of Megasphaera sp. Lineage (GTDB taxonomy): Bacteria > Bacillota > Negativicutes > Veillonellales > Megasphaeraceae > Megasphaera. The sequence continues at coordinate 51,410 of JBNMKW010000005.1, forward strand.
CGTGTTGGTGTACTTCGTGCGAAAACCTTTAATGACCTTGGCGTTGCCGGTGTTATTGGCGGCGTTCTCGTTTCCCGCGGCGCAGCGATGGCTTTGGGCGTAGGCATTGTATTATGTCTCCTTGTTTTCGGCAAAAACTTCTTCCAACGCAAGATGTCCAAATACAACACGAAATCCGATCCGATTTTCAGTGTAGCAGCTGAAAAAGAAGTAATAGCTGAAAACGAAACTGCTAACAAATAAGTTCGAGTCCATTCTTTTCCGGAGGTTTGAATTATGCAGTACTATGGTGACTTACTACGAAAATTGACAAAATCTAATACGACAGACGTGTGTGAATTCTTTGTCAAAAAATGTCTGATGAATGCGAAAAATCGCTCGACAAATGAAGCGATGAAACGATTCTTCATGATTTGTGCTGTATCTGCCAATGATGGAATCAAAGAATTTTTAGAAAAGAATGAATTAACATTCAGCGGATACTGGGCACACCGCCGATATTTTGCAAAAGTAAAAGAGGGAATTCCTGTCGTTGTCAAAACATATTTGTCGTGCATGCTCCTTATGCTGGCATCCCAAAAGAAGCTTATCATGAAGAAAACAGGGATGAATGAACAAGAATTACTGGCTAAGTGGTGTCAGATTTTTAAATATGAAGATGCAGATAAAGCGTATTTTAACGAACTGGTAGCTATGGCTGGTCATGGTGAAGAAGGCGTACAGGATGTTTTTTCCCAGCTTAACGGCGTATGTCATGAACGACTTAACGGTGGTGAGCCTAGTAACCTTCCGTGTAATGATGCAAATCGGGATTTGCTGACGTACCGGGTTGGCGAAGATGTGTATGTCTTGGTCAATCGGTTGCAGGAAATGCCGAATTTAAATTAAATTGCATATGAAAAACAGAATCTCCCATTGTCACAGCGGTTGCTGCCGCCATGCTGTTGGGAGATTTTGCATCAAATACAATATATATAATGAAAGGTGGTTTTCTAAAATGGCAATTGGTTTGAAAGCTCCGAGCTATTATATTCAAGGTGAAGGGGAACTTGATAAATTAGGAAAATACGTAAAAAAAATCGGCAATACATTTTTAGTTCTTGGTTCTCCTAATAATAAAAAACGCGTAGGAGACCGTATTGAAGCAGCTCTTTCCAGTGCGGATAAACAAATGGTATATTGCGAATTCGGCGGTGAATGCTCCAAAAAAGCGATTGCTGATGCCATCGAAATCGCCCAAACAAACAACTGTGATGCGATCATTGGTCTCGGCGGCGGCAAGGCCTTGGATACGGCCAAAGCGGTTGGCATTAATATGGGCGGCTTGCCGACGGTTATTATTCCCACGATTGCCTCCAACGACGCGCCGTGCAGCAGCGTAGCTGTCATTTACAATGATGACGGCGTTGTTATTAAAGCCCTCATGATGAAACGCAATCCAGATCTCGTCTTGGTAGATACGGGACTGATTGCCAAAGCTCCTAAAAAATATCTCGTATCTGGTATGGGTGATGCCCTTTCAACGTACTTTGAAGCACGTGCCTGCTACCGCAGCGGCGCGAAAACAATGTCTCGCGGTAAATGTTCCATGACTGCCTTGGCTCTTGCCAAGCTTTGCTATGAAACACTGCTCAAAGATTCTGCTAAAGCATTGCAAGCCGTAGAACAACAAGTCGTTACGCCGGAATTGGAAGCTGTCGTAGAAGCCAGCGTATACCTCAGTGGCGTTGGATTTGAAGCAGGCGGTTTGGCTGCGGCTCACGCTATCAATGACGGTTTCGCACAAGTTCCGCAAGCCCATCATGCTTCTCATGGTGAAAAAGTTGCTTTTGGCTTGCTGGCACAACTTATTTTGGAAAAAGCACCGAAGGAAGAATGGGATACAGTGCTGCATTATATTCAGTCTGTGGGCCTTCCGTCCTGCTTGGCAGATTTAGGCATTCACGATGTTAAAGAAGAAGAAATCCGCAAAGTAGCGGAAGCTGCTACGGTACCGACACAGTTTACAAAAAACGTTCGCGCAGATATTACGGCTGACGAAGTATATCAAGCTATTATGGCAGCCGATGCAGCAGGCAAACATTAAAAAATCAGGTGATGTTATATGTTTACCATTACTCCGGAAGCGATGCAATACATTCAGGCTCGCGGTGGGCATGTGATGATAACTCTTAGCTTTGAACCGTCAGCAGGCAGCTGCTGAAAAGGAGATCGTATCTGGGGCACCTATGTTCCAGAAATTGGTTTAGGTAAACCAAGTCAGGAAGAAAACATACTGCATGAAGTAATCCAGGGCGTAACCGTTTGGTATCATGCCAAACTAGCAATAAAACAGGACTATACAGCTATTCGGATTTGTCTTCGTTCCTTGTTGTTTATAAAATGGCTGGAATTGGAAGGAGCCCGCGGTTACACGGTTTTGCCGCCTCGTGGCAAACTAGTATAAATGCAGTATATTGAACAGAAGAAAAAAGCGAGTGTATGCTAGACGCTGCACTCGTTTTTTGTCTAAGAAAGGAGCGATGCAGATGAAAGATTTTTCCTATTATTTACCGGTACACATCCAGTTTGGCTGGAATGCCTCTGATCGTATTGGCGAGCTGACAGCATCATGGGGAAACCGTGCACTTATTGTTACAGGTAATGGCGGCAGTGCTAGACGAAGCGGTGTCTTGGAACGAGTGAGAACTGCGCTGCAAAGCAAAAAAATTATCTATGAAATATATGATGACGTCATGTCGAATCCAGGATTTCAGGAAGTAAAAGCGGGCGCCGCAGCAGCCAAAGCTATGCAGGCACAGTTTGTTATTGCTGTTGGCGGCGGCAGTGTCATTGATTGTGCCAAAGGCATTGCATTTGCTGCCTGTAACGAAGGATTTTTAGGAGATTATATTAAAGGAAGGAAACGAGGCATAAATGCACTGCCCATTGCGGCGATACCGACGACTTGCGGCACTGGAAGTGAATGTACGCCTTTTGCTGTATTGACAGATGAAGAAACGCACGATAAGCGGGCTTTGAGTACACGAAATATTTTGCCATCTTTAGCTGTGATTGACCCGAGTACGATGACGAGCATGCCGATGCAGGTCTTAGCTGCCGTAGCGTTTGATGCATTGTGTCATCATATGGAAGCCTATTTGTCCAGTGCGTGCAGTCCGATGACTGAAATGCAGTCATTGTACGGCATGCGGCTTTTTAGCCGCTGCGTGCAGCAAATTTCGTCAGGTATGACAAGCGAAGCGTGGGAAAGATTAGCCCTGTGCAGTACCTTAGGCGGTATGAGCATTAGCCTATCCGGTGTAACGGCTCCGCATGGCTTAGAACATCCCCTGAGCGGTCTGCGAAATGTGACACATGGACGGGGATTGGCTATTTTGACACTGCCTATTTTTGCTCGATCTATAGAGGCAGCACCAAAGCGGTTTGCTGCCATTTCGCGGGCCCTTGGCGGTGCAGACGAACAGGATTTGATAGATATACTGCAGGAAATCATTGCTGCAGTAGGATTGTCTTCCACGCTTTCACAAGAAGGAGTACAGGCTGAAGATATTCCTTGGCTTGTCAAAAATGCCATGCGTTCTTCACGCGGCGCTATCATGTCACATCCTAAAATTTTTTCTAAAGAAGAAATTCGAGACATATATGAAACATGTATGTAATAGATATGACATTATAAAAAAGCTATCGCACGAGGCGATAGCTTTTTGCATTACAAGATATCAATTTGACAGGACTTCATAGCCTGCAGCGCGTTTTTGTGGCTTTCCGGTGTAACCCCTGCACAGCAGGTACTGTCTACGCAAATTTCTTTTTCTGGGTAAAAAGCCTTAAGCAGCAGTGCATTTGAAATGACACATATGTCTGTACATACGCCCATAAGGACGAGACGGTCATAATCTGCGACTTCCGGAATTAAATCAGGACAACCAAAAGTTGGTTTTTCCAATATGGTTGCAAACAATGTATACGGAAGCAGCTGCTTACAAATCTGCCAGCCTTTTGTATCTTTGATGCAGTGCGGTACAGGAAGCTTTTTTCCTTCCTGCGTATCTAAATACGCCGTGTCATGTGTATCTTGCGTAAAAATAATATCCGTCTGCAAGTCCGTATTCTTTTTGCTGGCAACAATTTTTTCTTCAATAGAAGGAACAAGAGCTTGGGCTTCCGGTGTACCTAAGGCACCACTGATAAAATCATTCTGCATATCGATGATAATGTATGCTTGTGTCATTGTATACACCTCGTCATTTTGCCTGTGCTTTTAATTCACGAACATAATTTGGTACATCAGGGCAGTTCATCAGTCCGGACATTAAAGCGACGCCGGTAACCGGCACGTCATGCAATTCTTTTATGGACTGCGGTGTAATGCCGCCTAAGGCATACACTGGAATCGATACGGCTTCACAAATAGCTCGCACCGTTTCCGGTCGAATGGGCGGTAAATCTTTTTTGCAGGCTGTAGGGAATACATGGCTGGCCATAATGTATGTAGCCCCTAATTCTTCTGCTCTTTTTGCTTCTTCCGGCGTATGAACAGATACGCCTAATGTCGTCATATAATAGAGCAGTGAAGAATGTGTTTCTAAATAGTTCAGGGAACATTGAAAACGAGGTACATGAAGCCGGATTGCGGCTTTGCCGAAATGGTGGAGAATACATGTTTTGTCATGAATATTGCATAAACGCAATGCCCGTTTGGCGTAATTCGTGTATTCTTCTTCGGACAAATTCTTTTCACGAAGGACGATGACATCTACATCAGATGCAGCTATTTGTTCCAGCTGATCCCAGTAGTTTGTCGGGGCGAGTTCGTGATTGGTAATTGCAGCTACTTTTAACACGATGATATCACCTGATTGTATAATATTGTATAATGACAAGAAATAGTTTATATATATAACTATACAGTAATCTCATAGCCCCGTCAATGATTATACATTAAAAATATATATTATTTTTTATACATATAAACACACTTCGTTGATTAGCATATACTTAATAACGAAAACATGATTTATTAATATACAATAAACCGCACTCATACTTGAAAAGAATATATAAAAATACCAAAAACGCATAATAAAAAGTAACGCAAAAAACCTGACAGTGGATTAGTCTGTCAGGTTTTTGCATTGTTTATGGTTAGGATTATTTAGAGAGATGAAATGAAAAAAAGCCGCATGAAGAAAATTACACCCGTGGTGGTGTACCCCTTCATGCGGCCCTTACGGTCTCACTCTATTTATTATTATAGAATATATAAGAAAATTGTCAATAAAAAATACGGCCAATGTATGATTTGTGTGCTGCAAACAATAAAATTTGTTCCAATACATGCAGATAAGACTATCAGCAGTGAATGTTTGTGTTTTAAACGGGTATTGAAGCTTTCGATGCGTTACTACTGAAGACACGCTCTGTTCTTGTAGATAGCACTGGGGATATGACAATATGACATAATGAATAAAGTACACTGTAAAAATACAAATACAAGATTCAAAATTATAAATAAAAACGTAATATTATTCATAAAAAACAGGCATTTTTAGCGATTTGTTAAAATCGTAGTAAACAAGGTCAAAAATTATAGAGGAAAAAACGACGAAGTAAAAAAGTTGAAAAAATTTTCTTTTTTTGGTATTCTTTTGAGAAAAACAACTACGAATAGACAGGAGAGGAATGCGCATGGAATACGAGTCTATGGAACGATTAATGGTTTGCCGCAATTTTTTGCAGATGTCGCTTGTACAGGCGGTTAACCGATATATGCAGACCAATGAAGAAAAGGAAATACCGTATATTGTCAGCCAGCTAGTGCAGTATGCAGAAATACATGGCGTGTGCGGCAATATTTGGCAGCAGTTTTTGCTGCGGACGTTATGTGATGGTGAAAATACAGCTGCTGTGACGATTGAACAAGTGGGAACATACGGCACAGGTCTGCAAAATGCACTGGCAATGGATATGAAAATCTTGTGGCCGTATTTGCACAGCACGGCAAATGATTTGTTTGGCTGTGCCTTTTTGGATACATATATGCCGGCGCAGCCCAAAGAAGATGCCTGCCTGCAGGCGTTGGCGAATGCTGTGAAAACGTGCCGGACACCGGATGAAGGAACAATTGCCCTGCTGACGCATTATAAGACATATGGCCGTGGCAAACTGGCACGATATATGGCCTTTCGTATAAATTCCCAAAGCCGACTCGTAGGGATTGAAGAATTTCCTCATTTGGCATGGGATGATTTGATTAGCTATCAGGCTCAAAAAGAAAAGCTGTTGAAAAATACTGTGAATTTTATTGAAAACCGCGGTGCCAACAATGTGCTGTTGACTGGTGCCAGAGGAACGGGCAAATCTACAGCTGTCAAATCATTGGTTTGGCAGTATCACGAAGCGGGACTTCGCCTGCTGCAGATTGAACGGGGCCAGTTAGCGGCGCTTCCGGGCATCATGGAAAAACTTAGTCTTATTAAAAGCAAAAAATTTATTCTGTTTCTTGACGATTTATCGTTTGATGAAGACGAAAAAGAATATAAATATCTCAAATCGGCGATTGACGGCGGTGTTACGCCGCAGCCAGACAATGTTCTTATTTATGCGACATCCAATCGGCGTCATTTGTTGAAGGAAACATGGAAAGATAGAAATGATGAAATGGATGAAGTATATCGCGATGACAGTACCAATGAATCCATTTCCTTATCGGATCGGTTTGGCTTGATTATTCATTATGCTGCACCGACGCAGGATGAATATTTGGCAATTATTGATCATGAACTGCGCAAAGCCGGTGTCGTCCTCGACAAGAAAGAGTTGCGCATCCTTGGCGTACGCTGGGAAATGGAACATTCCGGCCGCAATGGGCGGATTGCCCAGCAATTTGTCAAATGGTATCTTGGCAATAAGCAATAAAGGGAAGATAGTGGGGCTAAAAAACGTTTAACGCGATTTTTTTTGAAATATCTCCCAAAAAATTGTTGACAAATTCAAATACTTTTTGTAGAATGTGTTCAAGCTTTTCAATGAGCCCGCACAAACGAGCCGGAAAGCGAATGAATAGAAAAAATCTGATGATGGGAAAGAGTAGTTAGTTCAAGTCAATTCTCAGAGAGCTGATGGGTGGTGTGAATCAGCAGTTGCGAACGGACGAAAATCATCCCGGAAGAGAAGTGCTGAAGCGGCGTGTTAAGCACTGACGATTTTTCCACGTTATAGGAAACGCGTATGTTGGTACGTTGTAGAGAGCCTGAAATCAGTAATGGTTTCGGGAATCAGGGTGGTATCGCGGAATTATACTCCGTCCCTCAGCAGAGGGACGGAGTTTTTTTGTTGGCCTCTGTTGACAAATCTCTAAATCCCAACGAGATAAATTATTTTTTATACTCAAAGGAGATATGTTATTATGGCAAAAGTATTTTATGATCAAGATGTAAACTGGGACGTAATGAAAGGCAAAAAAGTTGCTGTTGTTGGTTATGGCAGTCAGGGTCATGCGCATGCACTGAACTTGAAAGAAAGCGGCGTTGATGTCGTCGTTGGTTTGTATAAAGGCAGTAAATCTGTAGAAAAAGCAAAAGCTGCCGGGCTTGAAGTAAAAACGGTTGCAGAAGCAGTAAAAGAAGCAGACGTTACGATGGTTTTAATTCCAGATGAAAAACAGGCTGATATTTATAAAACGGAAATTGGTCCGAATCTGAAATCCGGCAGTGCATTAGCTTTTGCACATGGTTTTAACGTTCATTTTAAACAAATCGTTCCGCCGGCTGATGTTGACGTGTTTATGGTTGCGCCTAAAGGACCAGGTCATTTAGTTCGCCGTACCTTTGTAGAAGGCGGCGGTGTACCGGATGTATTTGCTGTCGAACAAGATGCAACAGGCAAATGCTTTGACCTCGCTTTGGCATATGCCCGCGGTATCGGCGGTACGCGTGCTGGCGTCATCCAGACGACATTCCAGGAAGAAACGGAAACCGATCTCTTTGGGGAACAGGCAGTTCTCTGCGGCGGCATCTGCCAGCTTATCACCAACGGTTTTGAAACATTGTGCGAAGCTGGATATCAGCCAGAAATCGCTTATTTTGAAACATTCCATGAAATGAAGCTCATTGTTGACCTCATGTATGAAGGCGGCATGGCTAAAATGCGTAAATCCATCAGTGATACAGCTGAATATGGCGATTACACTGCAGGCCCTCGTGTCGTAACACAGGATTCTAAGAAAGCAATGAAAGAGGTATTGAATGATATTCAGTCTGGTGCATTTGCTAAAGACTGGCTCCTTGAAAATAAAGCCGGCGGCCGTGCTCATTTCTTGGCTATGCGTCGTCAGCATGCAGAACATCCGTTGGAACAAGTTGGCGAAAAACTTCGTGCTATGATGCCATGGCTCCATAATAACGACCAGAACGATTAATTAGTATTACACAGGGCTTCCTGCAGGAGGCCCAGTGATTTTAAAGAGGTGAAGAATCTATGAAAATGACTGGCGCACAAGCAGTAATTGAAAGCTTGAAACGTGAAGATGTACAAGTCGTCTTCGGCTATCCCGGCGGCTCGGTACTGACTTTGTACGATGAATTATACAAAGCAAAGTTTCCGCATATTTTGACGGGACATGAACAGGGAGCTGTCCATGCGGCGGACGGCTATGCAAGAGCTACTGGGAAAACCGGCGTATGTTTTGCTACGTCAGGCCCTGGCGTCTGCAACATGGTTACGGGGATTGCGACAGCCAACATGGATTCGATTCCTCTGGTCATTATCAGCGGACAGGTAGCTACGCCGCTTATTGGGCGTGACTCCTTCCAAGAAGCTGATATTTCAGGTATTACGACGCCCATTACCAAACACAATTATTTGGTAAAGAATGTACATGATTTGCCCCGTGTATTGAAAGAAGCTTTTTATATTGCAGCAACGGGCAGACCGGGTCCGGTACTTGTTGATGTCGCTAAAGACGTATTTGATACGCCCTTTGACTACGAATATCCTGAAACGGTGCATCTGCGCGGCTATCAGGGGTGCCATGTCGGCGATGAAGCAGATGTAACACGGGCTGTAGAAGCGATTGAAAAGGCAAAACGACCTGTCATTTTGACTGGTGGTGGCGTAGTGCTTTCCAATATGTCAGACCGACTCAAACACATTGTCCAACAGATGCATGTTCCCGTTGTTACAACGCTGATGGGTAAGGGAACCGTTCCGGATACGTATGATGCGCATTTGGGAATGGTCGGCATGCATGGTTCATACGCTGCTAATATGGCTGTGACGAAATGTGATTTGTTGGTTGCTGTTGGTGCCCGATTTGACGATCGTGTTACAGGGGATGTCGAAAACTTTGCACCCAATGCCAAGATTGTCCATTTTGATATTGATAAAGTAGAAATCAATAAAATTGTCCATGCGGACATCAGTGTCAACGGCGATCTTCGCTGGTCGCTGCCGCTGTTGGATGAGAAATTGGCAGCCCATGAAACGCACTTGTCAGAACGGTACGGAGAATGGCGCTCGCAGGTTTTGGCAATAAAAGCTGCCCATCCCTTTGCGACACGGGATTTGCCGAATGCTGTTTCACCGCAGAAATTATTTGAAGCGGTGCAGACATGGACTAATGAAGATACATTTTTTGTTACCGATGTAGGCCAGCATCAGATGTGGGCTGCGCAGTTCTGCCAAGTCACAAAGCCACGCCATTTCCTTACCTCCGGCGGTTTGGGCACTATGGGATATGGCCTGCCGGCAGCAATGGGAGCTAAAGTAGGCTGTCCGAAGCAGCAAGTGGTGCTGTTTACCGGTGACGGCAGCATTATGATGAACTGCCAGGAATTTGCAACCTTGCATAAATACGGCATTGATGTCAAAGTTATCGTTCTTCATAATAGTGTCCTGGGGATGGTTAATCAGTGGCAGCGTATGTTCTATAACGGCCATTATGCAGAATCTGTATTGGATAAAAATCCTGATTTAACTCATGTATCCGGCGCAATGGGCGTACCTGGTTTTGCTGTTCACAAACCGGAAGAATTAGCCGACGGCTTGGAAAAATTATTTACGGCAGAAGGTGCTGCTTTGCTGGATGTCTTTATTCCTGCCGATGAAAATGTATATCCCATGGTACCAGGCGGCAAACGACTGGATGAAATGGTATTAGGAGGAGACGCACAATGATGAAACAGCATTTAGCTATCTTAGCCGATAATAAACCGGGCGTATTAACGCATGTTGCGGGACTAATCAGCCGCCGTGCCATCAACATTGAGTACATCAACGCCGGTTATACAGAAGAACCGGATGTAACACGTATCAACATTGTCGTATCCGTAGAAAATCGTTGGGAGCTGGATCAGGCAGTCAATCAGCTGGCGAAATTGATTGATGTAATAAAAGTCGTGAATTTGGATGATGCGCCCTTTGTCAGTTATGAACTGGCGATGATAAAAGTAAAATGTGAAACGCCGACAGTGCGTGAAGAATTGACGAATATTGCCCATCTTTTCCATGCTAAAGTAGTAGATGTTCAGAAAAAGTCCCTTATATTCCGCTTGACCGGCAGGGAAGATCATATTGAAGCCTGTCTGCATATGTTGGAAGATTATGAAGTAATTGAAATTGCCCGTACAGGACAGATTTCTCTTTCCCGTGGAATGACGCCTGTTAAGCAAATGTAATATAATGAATGTATTCATAGTTAAAATACTGCAAAAGAAAGGAAGACAAACTACATGCGAAGTGACGTTGTAAAA
>JBNMKW010000006.1:0-61061 GCA_050874545.1 Megasphaera sp.
AAGCCGGAAGAAGATTTGATCGTAATCTTCTGTTCTTTGCCTGTGCCGAGGTCTTTAGCCGAAACGTTTACAATACCGTTGGCATCAATGTTGAAGGATACTTCAATACGAGGTACTCCGCGCGGAGCAGCCGGAATGCCTGTCAATTCAAAACGGCCCAAAGATTTGTTGTCAGCAGCCATTTCACGTTCGCCCTGAAGGACATGAACGTCAACAGACGGCTGGTTATCTACGGCTGTAGAGAATACCTGGCTGCCGGATGTCGGAATCGTCGTGTTGCGGTCGATAATCTTAGTGAAGACACCGCCAAGTGTTTCAATACCCAAAGACAACGGTGTAACATCGAGGAGCAGTACGTCTTTGACATCGCCTACGAGAACGCCGGCCTGGATAGCAGCACCGATAGCAACGCATTCATCCGGGTTGACGCCTTTGCTCGGTTCTTTGCCCAAAATCTGTTTGATGGCTTCCTGAACAGCCGGGATACGGCTGGAGCCGCCGACGAGGATGATTTTATCAATTTCATCGATGGAGAAACCGGAATCAGCAATCGCTTTCTTTGTCGGTTCCATCGTAGCATGTACCAAATCTTCCGTTAATTCATCGAATTTAGCACGGGTCAGTGTCAAGTCCAAATGTTTCGGGCCCGTTGCATCAGCTGTAATAAACGGTAAGTTGATGTTGGTAGACATAACAGTGGACAATTCAATCTTAGCTTTTTCAGCTGCTTCTTTCAGACGCTGTTCAGCCATTTTATCTGTCGAGAGGTCAATGCCTGTCTGAGATTTGAATTCGCTGATCATCCAGTTCATAACTGCGTTGTCGAAGTCATCGCCGCCGAGGTGTGTATTACCGTTGGTAGCTTTTACTTCAAATACGCCGTCGCCCAATTCGAGGATAGATACATCGAATGTGCCGCCGCCAAGGTCAAATACCAAAATCTTGCCGTCGCCGCCTTTATCAAGGCCGTATGCCAAAGCAGCTGCTGTCGGTTCGTTGACAATACGAAGAACATCCAAGCCTGCAATCTTGCCGGCATCTTTAGTAGCCTGGCGCTGGCCGTCGTTGAAGTATGCCGGAACAGTAATAACAGCCTGTGTAACTTTTTCGCCCAAATAGCTTTCTGCGTCTTCCTTCAATTTCTGAAGAATCATAGCAGAAATTTCTTGCGGCGTATATTTTTTGCCATTGATGTCTACGGTGTAATTTTCACCCATGTGACGTTTAATAGAAGAAATCGTGTTGTCCGGGTTGGAAACAGCCTGACGTTTAGCCAGCTGGCCTACAGGACGTTCGCCTGTTTTGGAAAAACCGACAACAGACGGTGTTAAACGAGAACCTTCTGTGTTTGTAATAACCGTAGGTTCGCCGCCTTCCATGACAGCTACTACGGAGTTAGTCGTACCTAAGTCAATACCAATTACTTTACTCATAATTAATTCCTCCTCATTATTTCTACGATAATTAACCGTTAAATGCTACTTTTACCATTGCCGGGCGCAATGTCTTGTCTCCCAGCAAATAGCCTTCCTGCAATACTTCTACGACGACGTCGTCATCGTATTCATCGCTGGGCACCCGCATGACAGCCTGATGATAATTGGGATCAAATGGTTTGCCTACGGCATCAATTTTCGTGACGCCTTCTTTTTCGAGAACGCCTACGAGCTGTTTGTAAATCATGCTGTAGCCGTCTACGAAGGATTTCAAATCATCTGTCAGCTTATCCTGCGGAATTTGCAGTGCCCGTTCAAAATTATCAATGACAGGCAGAACATTTTTCAGCACATCCATTTTAACGACTTCAGAAATCTGAAGTTTTTCATTGGCTGTACGTTTTTTAAAGTTTGCAAAATCGGCCTGCAGGCGCATATACCGCTGCTGCATTTCTGCTGCGGCTGCATCTGCCTTTGTATCGGCATCCGTTGAAGGAGCTTCCTGCGCTGCTTCTTGTTTCGCTTCGGCTTCTTTTCCATCATCTGCCGTTTTTACATCTTCAGCCTTTTTAGCATCTTTTTCTGCGTCTTCTGTCTGCTGTTTTATTTCTTCTTCTTTTTTATTATGTTTTTTATCTTTACTCATCTGTATCAATCCTCCTACGTGTCATCGCGGTAATGTTCCAAGATATGTGTGACATGCTGTTTCATAAAATCCAGCAGGCCGATGATTTTAGCATATTCCATACGCGTCGGCCCCAACACGGCAATCTTTCCCAAGACGACATCATGTGCTTTGAACGTTGCCTCGATAATACTGCAGTCGTTAATTGATGAAAGTTTCGTTTCATCTCCGATTCGTACGGTTACCCGCTTGTCCGGCATACTGCCGCCGTCGTGCAGCAGATTCGTGACGACATCCTGTTCTTCCAGGACGGTAAACAAGTTTTTGGCTTTGGTCACGTCTTTAAATTCCGGTTTATTGAGCAGTTCCATGGCACCGCCTTGATACAGCTGGTGTTCTTTGCGAAATGCCCGTTGAATAGACCGAAACGCCAAGCGGTACAGTTCCACTTCATCAATAATCGATTCGTGGAATTGTTCCAGCATGTCTGCATTAATCTGCGACATAGGCACACCGGCTAAGTAGTGCGTCAATTTTTCAGCAATAACGTTTAATTCGTCTACGTCAATGGTTTCCGGCTTCGGATAGATACAGTTTTCGATTTTGCCGGAATCAGCAACGACGATCATAATCGCCCGCCGGCTGTCCAACGGCAAAAAACGAATATACTTTAGTTTAGAACCAAGCTGCTGCGACGCCATTACCAATGTTACGTTATGCGTAATCTTTGCCAGTACTTTGGCCGTTGATTGAAAAATCTGATCGACATCGCTCATCTTGTCCTGAAACCAGTTTTGGATAAACCGTTTTTCTTCATCCGAAATCGCTGTCGGTTCCAGCAGGCAGTCTACATAAAACCGATATCCCTTACTGGAAGGAACGCGTCCTGCTGAAGTATGCGGCTGTTCCAGATACCCCAGCATTTCCAAATCGAACATTTCATTGCGTATCGTTGCGGCACTAACGCCCAAATTATATTTACGGGCTATAGTACGTGACCCGACCGGTTCAGCAGATGTAATATAGTCTTGAATGATTGCTTGCAATATCTTTTGTTTTCTCTCATCCAAATCCACATTCATCACCTCTGCTCATTTGACTATTATTAGCACTCTTTGCATATGACTGCTAACAACTATATACAAGATAGCATGATTACCTTCGTTTGTCAATGATTTTGAGGCAAAAAATCGCCAATTAGTCAAAAAGTCAAAACAAATGTAAAAAAGAGACTTTTAAGGGCATGATGCCATATAAAAGTCTCTGCCATTCTATCTTTTTTTCTTCGTTTTATATCTCTCAGCAGCTATGCGGCTTACTTCTTTTTTATCACTGTTTTAAATAATCCGTACGGTGAACCACTTGGCCGTTTTTTATATAAATACGCGGCACGCGACGGTTAATATTGCAAAGGATTTCATGGTCAATCGTTCCTATCAAATGTGAAAGTTCTTCCAGCGGAACCGACGCGTTACCCTGCGAACCAAAGAGGACGACTTCATCGCCTACGGCTGCGTCCGGTACGTCTGTCACATCAATCATGCATTGATCCATGCATATATTGCCAACCTGCGGCACACGGCAGCCATGAACCAGCACACAGGCTTTATTGGAAAGCAGTCGAGAATAGCCGTCTGCATAACCAATCGGCAAGGTTGCGATTTTCGTTCGTTTTTTCGCCGTGAAATGTCTGCCGTAGCTAATCGTTTCACCGGCTTCTACAAATTTCACGTGGGAAATGCAACAGCGCAGCGACATAACAGGCTGTGGCACAAAGGCTTTGCTCACGACTTCGTCAGACGGCTGGCAGCCATACTGAATAATTCCCGGCCGCACCATATCACAGTGAAAATCCGGAAATTCCAACGTAGCCGCACTGCTGCTGCAGTGGCAAACCGGAACGGAAATGTGCGCTTCCTGCAGACGTCGATAAAACCACTGCAGCTTCTTGTATTGTTCTTTAGTATAGGCAATGCTTTCCATATCAGCCATATCCGACACGGAAAAATGAGTAAACATGCCGGCTATCACAACATGGGGAAGCGATGCAATCCGCTGAATAGCTACAATGCTTTCTTCTTTAGGAAGAAAGCCGATGCGTCCCATGCCAGTATCCACAGCAATATGCAGCCGCACGTTTCGCTGCTGCCGCACGGCTTCTTGGGAAAAGCAGCGGGCATCTTCTTCATGAAATACAGCCGAATCAATTCCGTAAGCAACCAGTTCAGCTGCCCGGCAGCCATCTGTATGTCCTAATATCAAAATCGGGGCTGTAATGCCTGCCTGCCGCAATTCAATTCCTTCATCCAAATACGCAACGGCCAGCTGGTCTGCGCCGTTTTCTAAATACGTCTCAGCCATTTCAACAGCACCATGTCCATAGGCATTTGCTTTGACAACAGATGCAATCAACACATCCGGTCCGACCAGTTTCCGAAGTTGACGCATGTTGGCAGCTGCCGCATCCAGATTAATTTCTGCCCACACGGGGCGCTGTGTAAATTGTTCTGTTATTATTCGTGCATCCAAATTCATGGCTGTCTCGCTCCTCTCGTTTGTCTTATGCAAGATGCCGCCTATATCAGACATCCGTATGTTGATTTTCTTCTTCATACCGTGCAAATTCAACGTGAATCTGACGCTTATTCAAACCCAAGGCATAATATACGCACAGCAGTACACCGACCCATATCACAGTCGCAATTATCCCAATCAGCGTATTAAACCGCAGGCATGCCGAGGCCAGAACAACCAAAAAGAAAAGAAGCGTCGCATAGTTGGAATAAGGTGACAAAGGCATTTTATACCGCAGCTTTTGCACCTGTTCCGGTGAAAGGGTTTTCCGGTATTTCATCTGGCATATCAAAATCATAAACCACGTAATCATGCAGGCAAACGAACTCACTGACGTAATGATTTCAAAAATAGACGCCGGTAAAAAGTAATTCAAAACGACGCCAATCATCATGCATGATACGGACAAGGCAATGCAGCGATATGGTACTTTGCGGTGACTGAGCTTGGAAAGAACGTGCGGTGCAGACCCCTGCAGGGACAAATTATACAGCATGCGTCCCGTACTGTACAATCCGGAATTGCAGGAAGACAGTGCCGCTGTAATAACTACAAAATTAATAATATTCGCCGCACTGCGAATCCCCAAATTCTCAAACACCATGACGAACGGGCTGCCGGCATGTCCCAGCTGATTCCAAGGATAAATCGCCATGATAACCAATAAAGACAATACATAAAACAGCAAAATACGGTACAATACTTTATCAATAGCCGACGACAAGGTTTGAACCGGATTATTGGCCTCTCCAGCCGTTACACCGATAATTTCAATACCGACATAGGCATAGAGCACCATCAGCAAGGTACTGAATACACCTGTCACGCCATGAGGGAAAAATCCGCCATACGCTGTTAAATTATCCAGCCCGACCGGAATACCTCCGTTACCCAGGCCAAAGAAAATCATGCCGCATCCCGTGACAATTAAAACAATAATTGTCACAATTTTAATCAGTGCAAACCAAAATTCAAACTCCCCATATGCTTTAGCAGACACTAAATTGGCACAAGTAATGCAGACAACAGCCGCAAAACAAGAAATCCACTGAGGCAGGTCTGGCAGCCACAAATGAACGTATACGCCAACTGCCGTGATTTCAGCAATGCACGTCACAATCCAAAAATACCAGTAATTCCAGCCGGAAATATACCCGGCCAGCGGGCTCATAAATTGATACGCATGCGCGCAGAACGACCCGGATACAGGATATTCAGTCGTCAATTCTCCCATAGCCCGCAGAACAAAAAACAATGCGATGCCGGCAATCAAATAGGCTAAGACAACTGCTGGGCCCGCCTTTTCAATCGCTGACGCTGAACCAAGAAATAAGCCGACACCAATGCATCCGCCCAAAGCAATGAGCTGTATATGACGATCTTTCAAACTTCGTTCCAAATCTTCTTGTATTATTCTTTTATTTGTATCATTCATTATATGTCTCCCTTCTGAATAAAATACCAATCAAACAGACGCGAACGCATTCCGTAAACGCCTATCCATAATACATCTCCATCTTCATGATCAGAATCATGTACTATAGTATATATCTATTAATTCGTTTAGTAAATAATCTTATTATATTTTATATTGTGCGTAAAATAATTTTCAATTTTATTGAATTATCTCTATCATTTTTTCTTTTTTATTTATATTTTGGGGGTACAAAAAATAAACATCGATACATCCCCGTCCATAGATGGAAAAAGAGACAGTCTAAAAAAGACCATCTCTTCATCCATTTACATTACGATATCCACTTAATGGGTACTATATTTTTTTACAAACCGTGCCATGCGCCGCAGTGCTTCTTCAATCGTTTCCATACTGGCCGCATAGGAAATACGAACAAATCCTTCTCCATTGTCTCCAAATGCCGAACCCGGTACAACAGCAACCTGTTCCTCCTGCACCAGTTTTTCACAAAATTCAGCCGATGTCATGCCCGTCGCACGGATATCCGGGAAAATATAAAAGGCACCTTTCGGTTCAAATACAGGCAGGCCCATTTCCTGCAGGCCGCGGTATATCACATTGCGCCGTCGGTCATATTCCTGCCGCATCATTTCTACTTCTTCATCGCAGTCACGCAAAGCTGTAATGCCGCCAATTTGTGCCTGGGTATTCGCGCACATAATGGCATATTGATGTAATTTTAAAATCGGTGCCAATCCTTCCCGCGGCGCGCATATATATCCCAAACGCATCCCCGTCATAGCCCATGCTTTAGAAAATCCATTAAAGAGAATCGTCCGTTCCCGCATGTCCGGCAGTTTGGCAAAGGACGTAAACTTAGCATCGCCATACATCAGCTCACAATAAATTTCATCCGTCATGACAATGAGATTGTGTTTTTTAGCAAATGCCGCAATCGGCAGCAGTTCTTCTTTCGTCATGACCGTTCCTGTCGGGTTATTGGGATATCCAATGACCAGCATCTTCGTCTTAGGCGTAACCACTTGTTCCAATGCCGCGACGGTTAGTTTAAAATCATCTTCCGGATACGTCGGCACAAACACAGGCTTGCCGCCAGCCAATTCTACCGACGCCGGATAGGCAACATATGCCGGATCCGGAATAATGACTTCATCGCCCGGTTCCGTATATGCCAAAAGTGCCATTGCTAAGGCTTCAGACACGCCTACGGTCACTAACACTTCATCTTCTGGTGCATAGGTCAGCCCATAATGCGTATAAACATAGCGGCTGATTTCTTGCCGCAATTCCAACATACCGGCATTAGCCGTATAGCTCGTCTCCTTGCGTTCCAAGCTTTGTTCCATTGCCTTTAGTACACGATCCGGAGCAGCAAAATCCGGTTCACCAATACTCAGAGACAAAACGCCCTTCACTTGCGCCGCAATATCAAAGAACTTACGAATCCCTGAAGGTTTAATTCCCTTTACGTTGCTTGCCGTTTTTTCTTCCCATTGCATACACACACCTCCTCTGGTCATGCAATAGCCATTTTCGATAATAAAATAAGATACGTATCTTGCGTTTTTAATATTTTTATATATTATACTCCACTTTTAGTATTCTGTCCACACGTAAATATATATTCCATTTAAGAATAATATAGAGTAAATTATTTTCATCCATTTTATGTAATTTTTTACTTCTATTTTCTATGTAATGTATCTATACATGATATAATAAGAATACTATATAGATGTAATATATTTTATGTCATGTGTTTTGAAGGGAGTTATGGCTATGTCTCTATCCGATACACCGCAGAGCATGCTGCAGTTCATTCAGCATGCCTCTTCGCCCTATCATACAGTACAATACAGCATGCAAGCGTTAAAAACAGCCCAGTTCTCACCGCTTGTTTGGGGAACACCGTGGCACTTGCTTCCCAATCATTCCTATTATGTGCCAATTTACGGTTCTACGTTAATTGCGTTTACGGTCGGATCTAATCCGCGCCGCCATCTGCGCATCGCTGCGGCTCATACTGATTTTCCCTGTCTGCGCGTCAAGCCTGCTGCAGCCATGACGACACAAACATACAGAAAATTAAACACGGAAATCTACGGCGGTATGATTCGTGAATCGTGGCTCGACCGTCCGTTATCGCTGGCCGGAAAAATTGCGCTGCGCGGCAGTGACCCGTTTCATCCCGTTGTCCGCCTCTTCGATGCCCGCCGCCCTTTGCTGACCATCCCGCGCCTGGCCATCCACATGAATCCGAAAACAAATGACGGCATTTCGCTGAATCCGCAAAAAGATATGCTGCCTCTGATGGCCCTTGATGGTACACAATCCGATTCTTTCTTTATGGAATTTTTAGCAGAAACCTGCCAATGCGCGCCGGAAGACATTCTCTCTTATGAATTAACTGTATATCCCACGGAAGAAGGCTGTCTCATGGGCTGGCATAATGAATTTATTTCATCCCCGCGACTGGACAACCTGACTTCGGTATATGCCTGTCTGACCGGACTAACAGCCCCTGCATCGCCGGATGGTATCCACGTTATTGCGCTCTTTGACAACGAAGAAGTCGGCAGCCATACCAAACAAGGGGCTGCATCGCAAATCTTGCCGCAGGTACTGACTACTATCTATGAATCTTTAGGATATACAGCCGCACAATGCCGGGAAGATGAAAGCCAAGCATTTATGTTGTCTATTGATGTTGCCCATGCCCTGCATCCCAATGTCCCTGAAAAATGTGATCCGACCAATATGCCCATACTCGGACAGGGCATTGCCATCAAAACAGCCTGCAGTCAGTCGTATGCCGGTGACGCAGAAGCTGTAGCCATCCTCACGGCACTCTGCCAAGCAGCCCATATTCCCTATCAATATTTTGTCAATCGCTCCGATATGCGCGGCGGCTCGACACTCGGTTCATTACTGTCTGCCCAGCTCCCTATCCGCACGATGGACATTGGTATCCCTATTTTAGCTATGCATTCCGCCAGAGAATTGATGGGAACCGCTGATCAGCAGGCCCTGCAGCAGCTCACGACAGCTTTTTTTACAGAAGCTTAACTGATTTTAGGTTCTGTTCCGCATAGCAGTATGGTATCTCACCAGTTATTCAGATATATAACTTGTTTTTTTATCCAATAAAACGAATATTACAGCATCTATAGATTATATAGACAAAAAATACAGTAATTATGTAATATTAAAAAGGTATTTTTCGTTTATTTAAACAAGACTACAAAAATTTTAATTTAATGTTGACTTGAATTTATATTCACATTATAATTAATGGCGATATAATATATCTTAAATAAAACACATCATGATGTTACGTCACAGGAGTATGAATTATGACATTAGGACAAGAAATTAGATTTTATCGCAAGAAAAAAGGACTGACACAAACTGAATTCGGGTCCTTATTTGGCATGTCAAAACAAGCGGTGTATTCATGGGAAACAGGCTTGTATTCTCCAGATATCTCAGTACTGTTAAAAATGGCCGATTACTTTCAGATTCCCATTTGTGTTCTAGTAGGCAGACCTGGCATGTTCTGTCAAGGCGTAGAAAATAACCAGCATGACTGTACCTCTTGTGCTTCTATTTCCGAAAAAGACAGCCGCATCATTCGTGCAATTCATGCCCTTTCAGATGAAGATCAACGGGCTATTGAAACCTTGCTTCATATAGATGCATGAAAAGAATGTAAATCTTCGCTTTGTCAAATGACAAAGATTGCGGTATGATAGAAGAAACATTTATACTAAGGAGATACGTATATGACTGTTCCTTTTATCACCTCTGTTTATGGAGAAGCCACTGTGGAATATGATGTCAAAAAATCCCGTTTTATTGCATCGCTGAAAGAAATTCAGACTGAAACGGAAGCTGCTGCATACGTTGCCAAAATCCGCAAACAATATTGGGATGCCCGGCATAATTGTTACGCTTATCAAATTGGGGCTTCCGGTATTATACAAAAATCCAGTGATGACGGCGAACCGTCCGGCACAGCAGGAAAACCGATGCTGGAAGTACTGAAAAAGCAGAACATCACCAATACGGTCGTCGTCGTAACTCGTTATTTCGGCGGCATCAAACTAGGTGCCAGCGGCTTAATCCGCGCCTATGGTCATGCAGTCGTTTTAGGATTAGAAGCAGCCTCAATTGCGGATTACAAGCCTTATGACGTACTTGCCGTTCGCACAGCGTATCCCTTTGTCAGCATGATAGAACGTTTGGCACCGGAACATCATATCCGTATTGCGCAGCGTGATTTTGCTGATACGGTTACGTTTACACTGGAAATCCCCCAGGAATCAACAGAAAAAGTAAAAGAACTAATCACGAACAATACGAACGGCACAGCCGTATATACAGCGCAAGGACAAAAAACTATTCCCATTATTCGATCTCACACATAATATATGGCACATCAAAAAAGCACCCAGCAGGTGTCACAAAAAGTGATACGCTGCTGGGTGCTTTTTTATCTTGTTTAGTTTCTAATTCTTTATTCGTATTGTTAGAAACTTCAAGCGTTTATACAGCAGGCAGTCAAGCTGCACGATGCCTTCCTATTTCTTATATCCTGTTGTAAAATCCACTTGGTTTTCCAACGGCTGGCCTGCCAAAAACCGTTTTAAATTGTCAGCGGCAATGCGAACAATCCGGTCATGCGTCGCCTGCAAATGATAACCGCCGGAAATATGCGGTGTAATATAGAGATTGGGCGTATGCCACAACGGACTTTCCTTTGGCAGCGGTTCCGGTGTCGTCACATCGACGGCTGCCCCAGCCAGCTGGCCGCTTGCCAAAGCTTGGCACAAATCGTCTTGTACAACATTACTGCCTCGCCCTACATTAATAAAATAAGCATGCCGTTTCATGGCAGCAAATCGCTGTGCATTGTATAAATGATACGTTGCCTTGGTTTCCGGCAAACTGGAAGCAATAATATCTGCCCGGGCCAAGTACGTATCCAGCCGATCCATCGTCCCCATTTCGTCCGCTTCCGGCGGTACGTCGCCGCTACGGCGGCGTATGCCAATGACATGGGCTCCCATCGCTTTCATACGCTTGCCAAATTCTTTGCCGATATTGCCAAACCCAATAACCAATACGGTTGCGCCATATATCGAGTGAACTTGACCTTCATCATGCCAATGTCCATCTTTTTGATTATCATAATAGGTGTAGAGCTTTTTCATCATTGCTAAAACCATACCCGTCATATGTTCAGCAATCGCCAAGCCATAGGCACCGGTAGCATTCGTCAGCTGTGCCCCTTTAGGCATGACGCCAGGCACGCAGTATGTATTGGCACCAGCACTGTGAAGCTGCATCCATTTTAACCGTACAGCATATTTCATCAAATCAGTTGCTACATTGCCAATAATAACATCCGCTTGTGCCAGCTCTTCAGGCGATACGATTGCCGTACCAGCACCCTGTACCGGCCAATATACCATTTCATTGTTACCAGCTGCTTCTTCCAACCAGGCTTTATGACGTGCATCAACATCCATTGCTACTAAAATTCTCATTGTCACTACTCCTTTCTTCTCTCTATGTATAGCGTACTGGATAGTTTTTTATGTGTCAAGAATAATGTCCCGTGCGGGATAAAATTCATCCCATACATACTATCATCTTCAGCTTTCCATACAGCCCATCGATTGCAAAAAAAAAGATTTCACACAGTGAATACACTATGCGAAATCTTTTTTAGTTACTTCTTACCAGTCTAATTTTCCTGTCATCAAATATACCAGCAAGCCTTTTTCTGCATGGCGGCGATTTTCAGCTTCATCCAAAATCGTTTCCAAATGGTTGTCCATGACATCCTGCGTAATTTCAAATCCCGGATGAATTGGCATATCATGGAAGACCATCGTATCTGTGCCTGCCATCAAATCAGCATTGATTTGATACGGCATCATCATGTTGATGATAGATTCTTTCTTTTCAGCATACGCCGGATTCGTAAAGAATTCCATGTCAACCCATGTATCTGTATATACACAGTCTACATCAGCTACGACTTTCTTTAATTCATCCTGTGAAATATCCGTCGGCAGTTCGATATAATGACCTGTTTGTTTCAAGCCATCATAGAAATCCTGACCAACAGCCATGACCTGACTGAATGGTGTCAAGCCGTACATCGTACCGCCCAATTTCGTTACGATTTCACTGAGTGAATTATATGTATTGTTTTTTGCGCCAATATATAATACTTTCGTTTCAAAACGGCCCAATTTTTCATATAAAGTCAGCATATCTGCCAACGCCTGTGTAGGATGGAATGTATTGTCACAGCCATTAATGACCGGAACCGTGGCGTTGTTCATAAAGCCCCATGTCGTTTCTGCTTTTTTAAACCGGCCCATGATGCAGTCTACGTTGCGGCAAACATATTTGACTTCACTGCCTAAGTCGCCAATGGTGAAATTGCTGTCCGCCCATTTTTGATTATATGAACGGCCGCCTAATTCTTCCATGCCAATCGAAAAAGACAGATAGGTACGGTTTGATGTTTTTTCAAACAATGTATACAATTTTTTCCCGTCCAGTACGTGCGCATAAGCACTCTGGTTTTTCTTAATTTTTTCTGCCAATAACAGTATACCTTTTACTTCATCTACCGTAAAATCAGCCAAACTGTTTACGTTCTTCATTTTTATGCATCCTCCAAACTATGAATACCAATGTCTACGTTTCTTATCATAGCACAATCATACATATTTTTCAAGTTTTTATGCATATTTACGGCACATTTTTCATTTTGCAGCCCTGGCAGCCGTTGGGATAGCTGCTTCTGAAAAAGACGACGATACTGTATATTTTTTTACGAACAGTGCACGAATCGCATTGAGCACAGCCAGCACCATAACGCCGACATCTGCAAAGACGGCCAGCCACATGTTGGCAAAGCCAATAGCCCCCAACACGAGACAGAGCACTTTGATTCCAATGGCAAACCAGATATTGGTATGCACGATTCCCATGCATTTACGGGCAATTTGGATTGCTGTCGCAATGCTCAGCGGATCGTCATCCATCAGAACAATATCTGCGGCTTCAATTGCCGCATCAGATCCCATGGCCCCCATCGCGATACCAATATCTGCACGCGATAAAACAGGTGCGTCGTTGATGCCATCACCAACAAAAGCCAGCTTATTTTTACCTTCCGTTTTGAGCAATGCTTCGACGTTAGCAACTTTATCAGCCGGGAGCAATTCACTGTATGTTTCATCAATATGCAGTACATCCGCTACGCGCTGTGCCGTTGAAGCCGCATCCCCCGTCAGCATCACCGTCTTTTGGATGCCGCATTGTTTCAATGTCGCAATGGCTTGTCTGGATGTCGCCTTGATTTTATCTGCAATGACAATATGCCCTGCATAGGCACCATTGACAGCAATATGGACAATCGTTCCCGTCTGATGGCAGTCTATATATGGAATATGAAGCCGTTTCATCAACTTGGCATTACCGACAGCAATGGACACGCCGTCTACGTCTGCCGTCACGCCGCAGCCGCTGATTTCTTCTATATGTTCCACACGGTTTCTATCTACCGCCAGCCCGTACGCCCGCTGCAGGCTCTTGCTAATCGGGTGAGATGACGCGCTTTCGGCAATCGCCGCATATTCAATCAATTTTTCTTTCGCAAGTGTATTGTGATGTACGGCATCGACTTCAAATACGCCTTCTGTCAGCGTGCCGGTCTTGTCAAACACGAGCGTCTTGACGTTTGCCAATGTTTCCATATAATTGGATCCTTTGATGAGAACACCAGCCTTGCTGGCACCGCCAATACCGGCAAAGAAGCTAAGAGGTACACTAATAACCAGCGCGCAGGGGCAGCTGATAACTAAAAACGTCAACGCGCGGTATATCCATTCACCCCATAATGGTTCCATGCCCAGCGCCAGCATACGAACCAAAGGCGGAATAAGTGCCAGTGCCAACGCACTATAGCAAACAACTGGCGTATAGACACGGGCAAATTTAGAAATAAAGGCTTCCGATTTGGATTTGCGGGAACTGGCGTTTTCTACAAGATCTAAAATTTTAGATACTGTCGATTCGTCGAATTCTTTTGTTGTTCGCACATGCAGTACTCCCGTCATATTGATGCAGCCACTAATGATTTCATCTCCCTGGCATACGTCACGCGGTATACTTTCTCCTGTCAGGGCACTCGTATTCAGGCTGGACGTCCCTGACACTACGACACCGTCAATAGGAACTTTTTCACCGGGCTGCACGACGATAATTGTGCCAATTTCTACTTCATCCGGATCTACTTGTTCCAAAGCACCGTCTGTTTCGATATTGGCATAATCTGGTCGAATATCCATAAGTTCACTAATATTGCGGCGGCTTTTACCGACAGCATAGCTTTGAAACAATTCTCCGATTTGGTAAAAAAGCATAACGGCAATTGCTTCCATATAGTCACCGTCTTCATAAACAGCCAATGCCAAGGCCCCCATTGTCGCCACGGCCATAAGAAAATTTTCATCAAACACTTGACGGTTGCAAATTCCTTTCACGGCTTTGCGCAGCACATCATATCCAATAATGCCATAAGGAATGATATACGCTGCCAATCGCAACGCGCCACTGACGGGAAGCATAGAAATAATCCCCAGCAAGACAATCGTCACAATAATACGTACCAAGGTTTTTTGCTGTTTTTTATTCATCATTCAGCCTTCTTTCCATTGTATGAGCAATCGTTCATATGTAAAAGTAAAAAAAAGACGCTGTCTGCTATTTTTTAGAAAAAACAGCGTCTTTCCATATTCTTACAGATAGATTTCAAAATCATCGTCAATACGCTTGCAATTTTTGCGAACTCGTTCCATAACTTCCTTTGCATCCTGTCCGTCTTCAAATTCTACTTTCATTTTCAAAAGCATAAAATTAACAACGGCATCTTTGACGCCTTCTGTTTTTTTTGCGGCATCTTCCATTTTATTGGCACAATTAGCACAATCTACTTCGATTTTATAACTTTTTTTCATCGTCTAATCTCTCCCTTTCTTTTGTGTTATGAACATATGAGTATTTGTTCATCTATTTGCCTATACTATATCAAACTATTCCTTACCTTGTCAATATAAAATAAAAAATCCTATCAACGTATAACAAAAAAGTATATCTTGCTTTTTCGCTATACGCCGATAGGATAACCATCTTAAAACAAACCATTAAAAATCAAAGCGAGTACCTATACGCCAAGACCAGTTTTTTCGAAAATTGCCGCCGCTGGAGCTGACGGTCGCAACGTTCCCATACTTATTGTGAATATCCGCTTTCGTGGCATCTACGCTGATACGGGAGTTTTTCCTGGCATTGATCGCATTGGTATTGGCATGGAATTCTGCATCCTCAGCATGTACGTCAATCGTAGCAGGATGCAGGATATAATCCTCTGCCGTTTTTCCCTCTGCAATGGTATCACTGTATCTGGCATTGGCAGGGTTGTTTTTTTCTTCATACATATAGGAATCACTGTACAGATTTATATTCGCCCCTGCGTCTTCAGCAAAAAGGAGTTTTTTGATTTTCCTATCCTCACTTCCCAGCTGAATGATGCCGCCGGCATCACTGTACACAGCCGCTGCACTCTCTCCCTGCGTAGCCGCTGCAATGGTAAGGGTATCGCTCAAAATCTTGACGACAGGAAACGGCGTATTCGTTTCCCATGATGCATTTTCATAATGATTAATATTCTCTGCATTATGCGCTACAGCTACAATCGCACGGCCGTTGGCCTTTAATACTACTTTTTCCTTAGCGTCGAGGTTGACCTCACTGCCATACTTACAGAAAATCGTATTATCAATCGTATCAAAACCCTCATCATAATTATGGTATTCATCCTTACGGTGAATATCAGCGATTAAAGACAAATTATCGATACCTGTCAGTTCTACTTTGGCCCGGATATCCCCATAGACAGCCCCCACTGTTCCAGAAATATCGACATTTTTGACATTGAGAACTATAAATGCCACCATTAGTACTGTCATTGCCATATGTCGCATCAAGGCCATATGTTCCTTTGGTGATTTGTAATCCACTCAAGTTTTTAACAGTTATGCCGTTTACATTTGCAGAAATTATATCTCCTGTAAGCGTCAGGTTCTCATTTCCTGTTTTACCCGCAACAGAATAAGTGGAAGCACTCGAAACTAATGAAACAAAGTCTTTTCCATAACGAAGCACAAATGGTGCTACTGAAATATAGTCATGTCCTATAGTTCTATCTTTATATAATATGGCCGTCGAAGTGTCCTTATCCCACCTTGTGGTCGTATCGTCAGCCAGTTCCTTCCCCTCAAAATACTTATGTTCTTCTGCATACAGCTATTGTCCCCCACATACAGTCAAAAACAATGCCGCAACAACTGCAGCAGTCACATTCTTTTTTTTTGTTGTTTATCAACTTTATTTGCTTGTAATTTTCTGATTGCCATTTTATCCCACGCCAATGATTCAACACCTTATATGTCTTCATACTGTAGCACCTCGTCATCTCTTGGTTTTTTAATAAGCAAAAAAACAACCGTGTCTTCACAAATCAGAAGACACGGTTATAGATCTTTTGGTCTATCCACAGATACTATGAAATCCAGAAATTATTTAGTAATAACAGCTAATACGTCGCCAGTTTTCACGTTGTCGCCTACGTTAACGCGGATTTCATGCAGCGTGCCGTCTGCAGTTGCCGTAATATCATTCTGCATTTTCATTGCTTCCAAGACGAGCAATACGTCGCCTCGTTTGACAGCACTGCCAGCTTCTGCTTTGAGTGCCGAAATTTTGCCCGGCATAGGTGCTTTGACGGCAACTGCGCCATCCGGAATCGGGCCTGCTGCGACAGGAGCTGCTGCTGGCTGCGGTGCTTTGGGAGCAGGTGCTGCGGCATGGACTGCCGGCTGCGGAGCCGGTGCCGAAGCTGCAGCGACAGGAGCTGCCTGCGGCATGCCGACTTCTTCCACTTCTACTTCATAGGATTGTCCATTGACGGTTACTTTAAATTTTTTCATTCTATATCCTCCTGGATCATTTACATCGTAATGGTATTGTCTATTTTTTCATATTGACTAATCTGCCTGCCATAATCCAATTTTGGCTGTGGCGCTGAACCGGACGAATGGAACGGATAGCTGCAGGTGAATACCCGCAGGCTGCTATAGCAGCCATAATGACCGCAACAATTTCCGGAGACAATTTCCCTGCTGCTTCATGTTGGGGAATCACAGCCACCGGCCGTGCCGGTACGACTGCCGGATGACGTGTTCCTATTGGAACAATCGGATGCTGTACAGGCACTGCACCGGCTGCTGCATCAGTTGGTACTGCTTCTTCTTGTCGGTTAGGCTGTACGGATGCTGTTGGTTTCGTATCCGCTTGGCATGCTTTTTCAAACGCACTGCGCAATCTAGCATTTTCTTCTTCTAATGCTGCCATACGCCGATCAAATTCGCGCGTCCGGCTTGCTGCGACATACCAAACAATGCCCAGCAACACGGCTAATGCAATAAGGGCCACTAAGACAAATTCCATCGAAACAACTGCTGTTTCTTCCATCTTATATCCTCCCCTTACAATGGCATATTGCCGTGTTTTTTCGCCGGTCGTTCTTCCCGTTTGCTGTACAGCATAGCCAGCGCGCTGATGATGCGCGGACGCGTTTCCTTCGGTTCAATAATGCAGTCTACATAGCCATGTTCTGCAGCTTTATAGGGGTTCGCAAAATCTTCAATATATTCTTGTTTTTTCTTTTCTTTTTCCGGATCGCGCTTAAAAATAATATTAGCTGCGCCGTCTGGCCCCATAACTGCAATTTCAGCAGTCGGCCAAGCAAATACCATATCTGCGCCAAGCTGACGGCAGCACATGGCAATATATGCGCCGCCATAGGCTTTACGCGTTACGACAGTCACCTTAGGAACCGTGGCTTCGCAGTATGCATAGAGCATTTTGGCACCATGGCGAATAATGCCGCCGAATTCCTGCGTTGTGCCTGGCAAAAAGCCCGGTACATCAACAAACGTAACCAAGGGAATATTAAAGCTGTCGCAGAAACGAATAAAACGAGCTGCCTTATCCGAGGCATTGATGTCCAAGCAGCCAGCCAAAAACTTCGGCTGGTTGGCAATAATGCCTACAGGCTGGCCGTCAAAGCGGGCAAAACAGGTAATGATATTTTGCGCGTAATCTTCCAGTACCTGAAATACTTCGCCATTATCGACACAGGACTTCAGTACGTCCAGCATATCATACGGCATGTTGCTGCTATCCGGAATAACTGTATTCAAGCTTTCATCTGCTCGCTGCGGATCGTCGCTGCTTTCCGCCAGCGGTGCTTCTTCCATATTGTTGCTGGGCAGGAAATCAAGGAGCATTTTGATTTTTTCGATGCAGTCCATTTCATTTTCGCAGGCAAAATGCGTCACGCCGGATACGGTACTGTGCGTCACGGCACCGCCTAATTCTTCTGCCGAAACTTCTTCTGCCGTTACGGATTTGATAACAGATGGGCCTGTAATAAACATGTTGGACGTGTTTTTGACCATAAAAATAAAGTCCGTCAATGCCGGGCTGTACACGGCACCGCCGGCACACGGCCCCATGATAACAGAAATCTGGGGAATGACGCCGGATGCTGATGTATTGTTCATAAAAATACGTCCAAAGCCGGATAATGCATCGACCCCTTCTTGAATACGGGCACCGCCGGAATCATTGATGCCAATAATCGGCGCTCCCATTTTCAACGCCATTTCCTGTACCTGGCAGATTTTGTGAGCATGCATTTCTCCCAGTGAACCGCCTTCTACCGTGAAATCTTCCGCATACGCATAGACTAAGCGTCCATGTATCGTGCCATAACCGGTAACTACGCCGTCACCAGGGATTTCTTTTTCCTGCATATTAAAATTCGTGCAGCGATGACGAATAAACTGGCTGATTTCCGTAAAGCTTCCTTCATCAAAAAGAGCTGTCAACCGTTCTCTTGCTGTCATCTTACCTTTTTCATGCTGTTTATCAATACGTTTTTGACCGCCGCCCATCTCGATTTTTGCGAGTTTTTCATGGAACTGGTCAATTTTTTCCTGAACTGTAGCCATAATGCACCTCCATTACTACGTGTCACATAGAGTTATATTATATCATAAAATTGATTTTTTGACAGTTTCATACTTTATATATTATAGTACATTTTTTGCATAGATAAAAGAGTGGAACCTATGAAAGCAATATATAGGCAGATGTCCGTATGCAGGGAAGATTCCCTTTGATCCTCTTTTTTCTGTAAACTTGCCGTTTACATCGGCGGATATACTTTTTCTTTCTGTGCGACCAGAAAATAGGGACGTATCCCTTCCCCCTCTGTTATTCATTCTTTTTCGTACCGCCGAAAAATAAACTCGTAGAGTAAAAAAAAAAAAAGGGGGGGTCCCTTTAACCCTCGTATGATTCTGTAAACTTGCTGTTTTACATATGCTATTATACTTTTTCTTTCTGTGCGACCAGAAAGAAAAAGTACCAAAAAGAAAGAAGTCGCCGACCAGAACTCCCGCTCCCTTGCCAGCCAAAGGGCTTACTAAACGGTTGTAAGCTCGACGGGGCGGTGGAGCACTGCGAAAGAAGTTACCTTCCTGCTAGCAGCACAACCGTTTTTTACGTAAGCCCTTCGTCTGTCATGCTGACGCAACGGTCGCTCCCGTAATGGTCGGTGTCACGTATCATGTATTAGAGATTCTGCAAGAGTCCTAGAAAAACAGTTTTGCACAATCTCTGTATGTTTTTCAGCAGACACGTATCCGTAATTGTTCGCATTTGCTTTCTAGCCGCCCCGTTACGGGAATGACTGGTTGTGCGGCTTTGCCGCACAATGAGAAGGTTTGGCATGGCGTTAAAAATGGGCGTTTTGTTTGAGCGAAGCGAGTTTCGCCCAGTTAGCCATGACAAGCATTCTCAAAGGAATGGGAGTTTCGGGCGGCCGCCTTTTTCTTGATTCGTTCTTTTTCGACGGCACGAAAAAGAATGAATACTCGAGGGTGTCGGGAGCCATCTCGTTATTCTAGTCGCACAGAAAGAAAAAGTGAATCGCATATGTAAACGGCACGTTTACCCTAAAAAAATAAACATATTTTTTCTATTTTTTATTTATGTGTATCCTGTAGTATAATAAAAAACAGAAAGGCAGGAGATGTATATGACAGCACTTCCACAACTGATTGAAAAGGCCATCGCCTTTGACCATGGCGATGCGCGGCGCATTCAGCATTTTCTCAAAGTATATACGTATGCCGACCTTATCGGCAAATTGGAACATATACCCGCATCCACACAACATACGTTAGTCACGGCAGCTGTTCTTCATGATATCGGCATTCATGCGGCCGAAAAAAAATACGGCAGTACCAGCGGCGTATACCAAGAAAAAGAAGGACCGGCTCCAGCACGAGATATTTTGACAGCCCTCGGTTATCCTGAAACCGTCATCGAACGCGTATGCTTTCTCATTGCCCATCATCATACGTATCACGATGTTGACGGACTGGACTACCAAATTCTCTTGGAAGCCGATTTTCTCGTCAATGCCTATGAAGACCAGCTCGACAAAGACGCTATTCGCAAATTTTGCCAGCGCGTATTTCGCACAGCCAGCGGCATTCGCCTGCTCAAAGAAACATTTGATATATAATCACAAGGAGGTTTGTTTATTATGACAGCAGTAGAACAATTCGTAGATATGGTAGCGCATTCTGACAACATCGTCTTTTTTGGCGGCGCCGGCGTTTCAACAGAAAGCGGGATTCCTGATTTCCGCAGCGTTGACGGTCTGTACAACCAAACATACAAATACCCGCCGGAACATATTCTGAGCCATACCTTTTACAGAGAAAACCCGGAAGAATTTTATCGGTTTTACCGTGATAAAATGCTCTGTTTGGACGCCAAGCCCAACATGGCTCATATTAAGTTGGCTGAACTGGAAAAAGCAGGCAAATTAAAAGCCATCATTACCCAAAACATCGACGGCCTGCATCAAAAAGCCGGCAGCAAAAACGTATTGGAACTGCACGGCAGCGTACACCGTAATTTCTGCGAACACTGCCACAAACTATTTGATGCCGAATACATGCTCCACTCCACTGGTGTTCCCAAATGCGATGCTTGCGGCGGCCCTATCAAACCCGACGTTGTCCTCTACGAAGAAGGTCTCGACAACGACGTCATCGAACAGTCCCTGTATTACATCAGCCACGCTGACATGCTGATTATTGGTGGCACGTCCCTCGTCGTCTATCCGGCAGCTGGACTGGTACGCTACTACAACGGCCACAAGCTGGTTCTCATTAACAAATCTTCAACGGATATGGACAGCTCGGCAGATTTGGTTATCAAAGAACCGATCGGCCAAGTATTCAGCCATATTACAATATAAACTAAATCAATATAATACAAAATATGAAAAAACCTTGCTGAAGAACTACTTCGGCAAGGTTTTTTCATGTTTTTTGGGGCTATCCTAGTTCCCATATATTTTTCAATAAACGTGCCGTTTACAGAGGCTATATACGTTTTCTTTCTGCACGACCAGAATTTCCGCATCCTTGACGCCCCGTTACGGGAATGACTGGTTGTGCGGCTTAGCCGCACAATGCGAAGGAATGACATAGTGTTAAAAACGGATTGATGCCTGCAAACATGCTGTCTTATAGCATCAATCCGTTGAACAATTCTATGCAATTAAAAATATACTACAGTCACGCCGGCACCGCCGCCTTCTACGTCATCAAGCTGGTACGATTTGACAAAAGGCTGTCGTGCCAAAAATTCATGAACCTGACGCCGCAGCGCACCGCTGCCCTTGCCATGAATGATTTTGACCGGACTGAATCCGGCTGCCAGTGCTTGATCCAAAAAGCGTTCTACATCCGGCAATGCCTCATTAAAGGTCTTGCCGATAATGTTCAGTTCCGTCGCCACGCTGTTCGTCCGGATGGGACGATACGACGATTTGGCGTTCGCTTTCTTTTCTTCTTGCTTTTCTTTTTTGATTTCGTCCAAATACGGTGCGCTGACGTCTTGGAGTTTGACCCGGACAGTCATGCCGCGTACCGATACGGTCAATTTCTTGCCGTTAATTTCTGTTACGGTTCCCAAGCCGTCCAAGGAGTTGACAAAAACGCTTTGGCCGATTTTCAGCTGACCGGCATCGACGGGATCGCGATGCGGCTTTTCTTTATCCGGCAGGGAAATTTGCTGAATCGCTCGCCTTGCCTTATCAATCGCCTTCGCTTTTTCTCTGTCCGAGCTGTCTTTGGACTGCTGTTTGAGTTCACGGATAATACGTTCTGCTTCGATG
Organism: Megasphaera sp.; assembly: GCA_050874545.1. Lineage (GTDB taxonomy): Bacteria > Bacillota > Negativicutes > Veillonellales > Megasphaeraceae > Megasphaera. The sequence goes on from JBNMKW010000006.1 coordinate 22,488, forward strand.
CGGAGATTACGTTTCAAATCGACAGCTTCCCGGCGGCTCGAATCGATGATATCCTGCCGTTTGGACGAGACTTTTTCTTTTTCTTTGCGCAGTTCATCTTCTGTGTGGCGAATAGATGTCAGGCGTCGTTCCAATTCTGCTTCTTCTTCATCCATTCGTTTGGACTGCATGTTGAGTTTGGTCAGAATCGCTTCCATATCGACATCTTGGGCTTTGCTGCGCAGTTCTTTTGCTTTTGCCAAAATATCCAGCGGCATGCCGAGCCGTTCGCTGATACTGAAGGCATGACTGCTTCCTGCCGCACCAATCCGCAGTTTATACGTCGGCTGCAGCGTATTGACATCAAATTCTACATGACCGTTTTCGATGCCCGGTGTGTTGTAAGCATAGTTTTTTAAATCATTGTAATGGGTCGTAACCATCACATAAACGCCTTTTTGGTAGAGTGCATCCAAAATGGCAATCGCAATAGCACTGCCTTCTGCCGGATCTGTGCCGGAGCCTAATTCATCGGCCAAAATCAAATCATCTGCCGTGCAGTGCTTCAAGATATAAATGAGCTGTTTCATGTGACTGGAAAACGTACTCAAGTTTTGCGAAATATCTTGTTCATCGCCAATATCGGCAAAAACATCGCGGAAAACGGGTAGTTCTGATTCTTCGCCGACAGGTAGAAACAAGCCAGCCTGATGCATCAATACTAACAGTCCCAAAGTCTTCATAGAAACAGTCTTGCCGCCCGTATTGGAGCCTGTAATCAACAGAATCCGATAATCGCCGCCAATAATAATCGTGTTGGGCACGACGTGTTTAGCATCAATCAGAGGATGCCGTGCCTGTACCAGTTTTACCAGCCGTTTTTTAGATACAAGGGGACGGCAGGCCTTCATCTGCAATGCCAGCTGAGCCTTGGCAAAAATAAATTCCAAATTGCCGACGCAGGCCGTACTGTCTGTCAATGATTCGTACTGTCCCTGGACAATGCTCGTCAGCCGGCGGAAAATTCGTTCGATTTCTTTCGTTTCTCCGATGCGGGCAGCCTGCAAATCGTTGTTGGCATTGACAATCGCCAACGGTTCCACATACAGTGTCGAACCACTGGCAGATGTATCATGGACAATACCGGGAAAAGCATGGCGGTATTCCTGCTTAATCGGTACGACATAGCGGTTGTTGCGCACAGTTACTAATACGTCCTGAAAGTATTTTTGATATTCCTTATTTTGCAGTACGCTGTTAATATATCGTTTGGTTTGCCGTTCCAGCTCGACAATACGGCTGCGCAGCCGCATCAATTCCGGCGACGCATTATCCCGAATCTGATGGTTGTTGTCAAATACTGTTGCCATTTTATGAGCTAGCTGGGAAAAATCACCAATGGCCTGCGATTTTTCTTCCAACTGGGGATAGGCGTCTTTTTTATCGGCAAAATATGTGCGGATGTCACCATAGCGCTGAACATTGTTCCAAATATCAATGCATTCCTGACCATCCAGTGTTACTTCCCGGCTGGCTTTTTCCAAGGCCGGGCGAATATCGACAATGCCGCCAAAGGGCGTCGACGCTTCACACTGCAGACAATGCACAGCTTCTTCCGTATCATTGAGCCAAGAAGCTACGACTTGGCTGTCACTGCTGGGCCGGAGCCGCCGAGCGATTTCTTTGGAAAGGCGGGACGGTGCCAGCCGTACCAGCATTTGCTGTACTTGATAAAATCCTAATATACGCAAACTTCGTTTATTCATTCATGTATACTCCTGCTTTATAAAATTCCTCGTAAAAAATGCCCCCGCGTCACGGTCTGATCTTCTTTGCCAAAAAGCATCGTTTCCGAGCCATCGCACAGCCGGCGGTACCGGCTTGTCATGGTTTCAATCCATGCGGCGGAACGGCCCCGTCCTTCGATGCGCAGCCATTGGACACCGGTCCGTTTCAGCTCATGGAAATACGGTACCATATCCAAGTCTTTGCTGTTGAGAATATGATTGCGGCAGTACTGGTCTGTTACAATGGGGAATTGTTCATCCCGACGATCCTGCAGGGCAAATTCATGATGCAGACACGGTGCCGGGCAGTGTTCTTTGCAGCCCTTGCCGGCAAACGCCGCAATAGAGCAGTATTCCGTAATCATCATTTCCAGTTTGCCCTGTACGACGGCTTCCAGCGGCACGGTGCTGCCAGCGGCTATTTTCTGAATCTGTCGCAGCGTCGCTTCTGTCGATACGGTAATACCTTGACAGCCCAGCCGCACATATTCTTGTGCCGCCGTGCTGTTAAAAATATTCAGTGACCAGTCAGCATAAACAGGTACGTGCAAATCCAATTCGTGATACAGTGTAAACACGCTCATTGCGCCGGCATAGATGCCGACAGCGCCGCATTGAACAGCCGTCTGCATGTCCTGCCGGACAGCCTGTACATTCCGTTCTGTGATAATGCGAGGCGTAGCCGCCCATAGTTCCGCATTTCCCTGAGCCGCAATCACTGCCGCCTGCCGCCACTGGGCCGCAGTAAAGGGACGGTGCGTGTACGACTCGCCGCCGAAAATAATACGCCCGGCTCCCTGGCGTACTGCAGCTGTAACGCCATCCAAGGTATCACAGCGAACGGCTATTCCCAAGCCGCGTTTAGCCTGATGTACCGAGACAGTTGCTGCCGTATAGGTATCTTTACCTGCCTTAGGACGTACATATTCCGTTTCTATCGCATCCATCAGTACATCGACAGCTTGACGGCGCAGTGTATTAAGTACGCTGGCAGGAATCATGTAGCCTTCTGCCCACAGCGTAACGTCTGCCAATGTAAATATCGTATCGCCCAAGCGGTTTAGCTGGTCATATACCCATGGCTGATCTGCCGGACGCCGTTTGGCCAATTGTGCTGTATAATCAGACACTACTTCTGCCGTATGACCGCTTTCATCCCATGCAGTCAGCCGCAGCAGTCCCTGTTCAGTGACATCGATATGTCCATAGATAGGAATACGGCGCGTCAATCCGCTGTGACTTGGCTGGCGGTCTTCTTTGCGGGCCAGTCGGTACAACGTGCCTGTACCAGCATCCTGGCGGCGCAGTTCCAGCGTAAATTGCTTTTTATTGGTAAACGAGCCAATAGCAGACTGTATTTCATCCATATACTCCTGTCCATCAGCACCGACAATTTTAATCATATCCCCTGCTGCCAACGGTTCATCCAGCAAGGCATCCGCCATATGGTTTTGCACAGACGTCACGCGGCCGACGCGATGCCCTTGGTTGCCGCTGCTTTTTTCCGTAATGGTCTGTCTGCCAATGGTGCGAGCCAAAAAATCATGCTGATATGTCCGATTAAAGCTCCCAGCCGTTTCTTCTCGAGACTGACGCAAAGCCTTTTGCTGTTCCTTTGGCGAACGGCTGCAGCTGTCTATCATCCGGCGATATGCGGCCGTAACCGTGCGGACATAGCCCGTTCCTTTCATACGCCCTTCAATCTTAAATGAAGACACACCAGCAGCCAGCAAGGTCTGCACATATTCTAAGCTGTTCAAATCTTTTAAGCTCAGCAAATAGGCTTCCCCTTTGGTCAAGACATGTCCATCTTCCAGCAGCCGGTACGGTAAACGGCACGGCTGCGCGCAGGCACCGCGGTTGCCGCTGCGGCCGCCAATAAAGCTGCTCATCAGGCATTGTCCCGAATACGACATACAGGACGCACCATGAATAAAGACTTCAATCGCCATCGACGTATGGGCGCAAATCGTGCGGATTTCATCAAGTGGCACTTCCCGTGCCAGTACAGCCTGCGTAAACCCCAGCGACTGCAAAAACTGCACGCCTGCCAAATCGGCTACTGCCATCTGCGTGCTGCCGTGAAGCGGCAGATTCGGTGCGACTTGCCGTGCCAGTACAGCTACTGCCATATCCTGCACGATAATCCCATCGACCTGCATCGCATCGAGACGCCGCAAATACGCTGCCAGTTCCTTCAATTCTCTGTCTGCCATGATAATATTAACAGTCACATATATCTTCACGCCAAACGCATGCGCCGTGCGCACGGCCTTCGCTAATTCTTCATCTGAAAGATTATGGGCAAACTTACGCGCATTAAACGCCTTGCCGCCCAAATATACTGCATCCGCGCCAGCATCTATCGCTGCCCACACATGGGCTAAAGACCCGGCCGGAGCTAATAATTCTGCCATATATCCTCCTCTGTTTTGTTACATACTACTTCCATTATATCTTTGTTATTATACCATAGATTGCTGTAGGGAAAAATAGGCCGGCAGTCCACGTAACTTCTCATCACTCCATATGACATCAGACAGCCCGTACCCTCATGTGCAAATGATGTATGCAAAACAGCATACCAAAAGGACTATACCCCAATGAGCTAAAAATTCTCATTGGGGTACAGTCCCTACATTGCCTTAAAGTTTATATTTTTTCCTTACGACCTATTAAAAAAAGCCAAGACATTATATATATTCCAGCAGGTGTTCTTCTAAATAGTTGGTATCTATTTTCCCCTGCTGAAAAGCAAAACTGGATAATATGTTCCACTGCAAGTTAATGTTGGTTTTAATACCTTTGATTTGGAAATCTTCCAACGCACACAACATCTTTTTGACGGCATCCTCTCTCGTCTTGCCGTGAACGATGACTTTAGCAATCATCGAATCATAAAAGGGACTAATCACTGAGCCTGCCGCTACGCAGGAGTCTATACGAATGCCTTCTCCCTTAGGCGGATCGTACTCTGTGATTTTTCCTGGGCACGGCATAAACTTATTGCCCGGATCTTCAGCGTTGATCCGACATTCAATCGCCCAGCCCTGTACATGAATATCGCTTTGTTTCCATGGCAGGGGATCTCCCTGGGCTACCAAAATCTGTGTTTTGACCAAATCTGTCCCCGTAACCATTTCCGTTACGCCATGTTCTACTTGAATGCGGGTATTCATTTCCATAAAATAAAAATTTTTATCTTCATCTACAATAAATTCAATGGTTCCGGCCCCACAATATTGCACTGCCTGCGCTGCTGATTTAGCAGCTTCACACATAGCTTGTCTTGTTTTTTCATCCAAAATTGGGGACGGTGATTCTTCAATGACTTTTTGATGACGGCGCTGGGTCGAGCAGTCCCGTTCTCCCAACGTAACGACATGTCCATAAGCATCAGCCATAATTTGAATTTCTACATGATGCGCATGATGTAAATATTTTTCTACGTACACGCCGCCGTTGCCAAAATTTTGTTCCGCTTCCCGGATGGCTTCCTGCAAGGATTTTTTCAATTCTTGTTTATTTTCTACAACCCGCATGCCGCGGCCGCCACCGCCTGCGGTTGCTTTAATCAAAATAGGATAGCCGATTTTATTGGCAACTGCTTCGCATTCATTGACATAGCGAATCAAATCTTTCGTTCCCGGTACTACCGGCACATTAGCTGCCATCATCGTCGCCCGTGCCTGAGCTTTATCTCCCATCGCACGGATAGCTTTACTCGACGGGCCAATATACGTAATGCCGGCAGCCGTGCAGGCATCGGCAAAATCAGCGTTTTCCGACAAAAATCCATATCCTGGATGAATCGCGTCGGCTCCCGTCTTTTTGGCAACGGTCAGTAAGGCCAAACTGTTTAAATAGCTTTTGCCCGAAGGGGCCGGGCCGATACAGTACGCTTCATCTGCTTCCAGCACATGTGCTGCTTGGGCATCAGCAGTCGAATATACTGCCACCGTCCGAATATGCAATTCCCGGCACGCCCGAATAATACGCACGGCGATTTCACCACGGTTGGCAATTAATATTTTTTTGAAATGTCCCATTGTCACACCTCTATTTGCATTGTACTTTGAACAATGGCTGGCCATATTCTACAAATTCGCCGTCTTTGACAAGTATTTCTGTAATTTTGCCGCACATATCTGCCGGCACTTCCGTAAAGACCTTCATCGCTTCCAAGACACAAACCGTTGTATCTTCTGCAACCTCAGAACCGACATGCACAAACGGGTCTTCTCCCGGATGCGCTGCCATATAAAACGTGCCTACCATAGGTGCGGCAATTACTTCTTCGTGAGCCGAGGGCAGTACAGGCGCAGCTGTTGTCTTCGCTGCAGGATTTTCTGCTGCGGCTGCGACTGCGGCTGTTTCCATTTTGCTCATTTCTATTGTTTCATCGGCATGCTGTACTTTTAATGTCGTCAGCTTAGAATTTTCAAATACTTGAATTAATGCTTCGATTTCTTTTATATTCACAATATATCCTCTCCATCTTTTTGCCCCTCTGCGGCAGTATAATGATGATGCGTGTTACAAGGAAAACTGGCATTGAATATACACGGCAATATGCTGCATATATTCTTCCCGCTGCATCCACAGCGTTTCAGCTTCTTCTGTCGTAATAACGGTAAAGCGCAACGATTCTCCCGGCTTGCATTGCGCCAGCCTCCCCATGTCCGCCATAACAACCTGTCCTATTTTAGGGTATCCTGCCACGGTTTGATGATCCGCCATCAATACAATCGCTTCGCCGCCTGCCGGTACCTGAACAGCCCCTCCCACTGCAGGTTCAGAAATCAGTTCCCGTGCTGTCTGCAAATGGAGCTTGCCTCCCTGCAGCCGGTATCCCATGCGGTCAGCCTGTACGGTAATTGCAAACGTATCCTTGGTGAGACTTTCCTGACTTTCTTTGGCAAACCAATCATACTGCAGCCCTTTGGTAATACGGATGGCATTCTGTGAAGCAGCATAAAAGCGGGCTGGTTCCATGACATACCAGTTTGTCGTTTTATACGGCCCTTTCTGCTGCAAAAAGGATTCCATATGCCGTCCGGCAGCTGTCATGCCGCAAAGGCGTATTTCATCATTTTTCTGCAGTGCCCGGCCTTGATATCCTCCCAAGGCAGCTCGCAAATAGGTACTTTTACTGCCCATGACTACCGGTACGTCAAATCCTCCGGATACGCATACATACGCCCGGCATCCTGTCACTGGCCTGCCAAACCGCAGCAATGCGCCGGCTGCTACCGCTACAGGACGCCCCATCGGCAAGGGAATGCCATCGAGCTGCGGCTGCAAATCACCGCCGGTCACAGCAATCAGCGCATCTTCTGTAAACCGCAGTACCGGGCCAAGCATGGTTACTTCCAACGCGGCTTCATTCGGCAGATTGCCGACGAGCATATTGCCAATGCGCAAAGCATCTTTATCCATGGCACCGCTGACTACGACTCCGTACTGCTGGCAGCCATACCGTCCCAAATCTTGAAGGGTAGACTGCATGCCGCCTCGTACAACAACTATACTCACGGTCTGTCACCTCGCATCTGTTTGTATTCTTCTTCGGTAATGGCCTTAAAATGCACCGTATCACCCGCTTGCAGCAGACTGGGCGTGTCCGCATCAGGCGTAAATAAATCAACGGCTGAAAGGCCCAACAAATGCCAGCCTCCAGGTGTTTCCATCGGATAAATGCCAGCCTGCTGGCCAGCAATGGCTACAGAACGAGCCGGTATGACCAAACGAGGCGTCTGACGCCGCGGAATCCATAACCGTTTATCTAAACCGCCCATATATGGATAGCCCGGACAAAAACCAATCATATATACTAAATACGTACCGCTTGTATGTATGCGGACTACTTCTTCCGGTGTCATATTCAAGCGTTTAGCTACTTCCTCTAAATCCGGGCCATAGTCGCCGCCATAGCATACAGGAATCGTCACGTCACGAGAAGGCGGCAGACTGTCTGTATCCCCATGCTGTACGGCTTGTTTGGCATACGCTTGGACAAACTGCTGCGCACTGTCTGCCTTTTCTTTTATTCGTACAATATACGGGTCATATAAAATCGTCACAGCCGTATACGATACGACACATTCTTTGTATCCTGCAAATGGATGACTTTCTATATACGCGCTGACAGCCCGTACCTGCCGCTGTATGCGCGGCGAAATCGTATGCCCCAATGAAATATGAACAGCCATTTCATTAAATGATTGTATCTGTATATCTTGTTCCATGCGGCACCTCACACAAACGCACGAACAACAACATCATGTGCTTCCAATGCAGTTTTGATTTTGTGCGCAAAGGCAAGCGCTTTGGCACCATCGCCATGAATACAAATCGTGTCAGCCTGGACAGGAATATCTTCACCGTTTTGTGCTGTAACGACTCCTTCCCGAATCATGAGCAGCACACGGGCTATAGCCATATCTTCATCAGTTACCATCGCATCCGGCTGGCTCCGCGGCGTCAATGTGCCGTCAGGCTGATACGTTCTATCGGCAAATACTTCACTAGCCGTCGTCAGGCCTATTTTTTTCCCTTCACTAATCAAATAACTTCCGGCTAATCCATACAAGATAAGCTGCGGATTCACATCATAAACGGCTTTTGCAATCGCAGCTGCCAGTGCGTTATCTTTCGCTGCCATATTGTACAGCGCACCATGCGGCTTGACATGCTGCAGCGGTACGTGAGCTGCCGTTGTAAATGCCTGCAAAGCTCCTACTTGGTACAACACCATCGCATAGGCTTCCTGCGGCGTAATATCCATCTTGCGGCGGCCGAATCCCATCAAATCAGGTACACCGGGATGTGCGCCAACAGCAACACCATCCGCAGCGGCCATAGCAACCGTTTTCTGCATGATCTGCGGGTCCCCGGCATGAAAGCCGCAGGCAATGTTCGCAGACGATACATACTGCAAAACCGCTTCATCGTTGCCAATCGTATATAAACCAAAACTTTCTCCCAAATCACTATTTAAATCAACGTGATACATGCCTACTCCTCCTATAATACACTGAGTGATGCATTCAGCAAATCCGTAATAAACATATGTCCCGGTGCATGCGTAATCATAAACGCCGGCTTAGCTGCCATGGCGACAGCCTGCGGTGTCACGCCGCAAGCCCAAAAGACAGGCACTTCATCTGGTTGAATTGTTGATGGATCGCCAAAATCAGGTTTTGTCAGATCATGAATGCCAATGGCTGCCGGATTGCCTATATGAACCGGCGCGCCGTGAACGGACGGCATCCGGCTCGTTACCTGCACTGCGCGAATGGCGTCTTTGATTTTCATGGGCCGCATGGATACTACCATCGGGCCATGAAATACACCCGCTTCATGACAAGGAATATTGGTAATATACATCGGTACATTATGCTGCTCCGTGATATGCCGTATTTCAAGACCTGCATCCAGCATCGGTCCTTCAAAGGAAAAACTGCAGCCTAATAAAAACGCCACTAAGTCCGGCCGCCAGTAAGCCGCTATATCGCTGACTTCATCGGTCAGTTCGCCATGCCGGTATATCCGGTATTTGGGTATATCATAGCGAATATCAGCTCCCGGAGCGGCTACTTTCGGTTCCGGGCACCCTGCTTCCGTAACATCTAATACAGGGCACGGTTTGGGATTGCGCTGTGTAAACAACAAGAAATCAAACGCTAATTCTTTCGGCAGAATGACTAAGTTTGCCTGCGCATAGCCGTTGCACATACCACTTGTAAACTGATTTATTTTCCCCTCACGAATTAATTGTCGTACGTCTTTCGGTTTCATCATACTATAATCCATCATATCTATCCTCCCACTATCATCTATGAACTGTCAGCTAAGCGATGCCCATTAATTTGGGAATCTGATATAACAGCGTCATGCCGCACATATACGTAGTTAATACGACAACAATTACGCCAAAAACCGTCATCCACACCGGATGTTTGTAGTCACCGACAATCCGTTTTTTGTGGGCAGCGATCAATGTAACCGTCAGCGTAATCGGCAAAATCAAGCCGTTCAGCGTTCCAACAATGACCAAGATAAATACAGGCCGGCCTACGATAACAAAAACAAGCGTGGAAAAAACAATAAAAGCAATGATCAGCCAACGATAATTAGCTTCCAGTTTCGCGCTGAACGTACGAATAAAAGATACAGACGTATACGCACAGCCAATAACCGAAGAAATAGCCGCAGCCCACAAGACAACACCAAAAATCTTATATCCTACCGTTCCAGCAGCCTGCAAAAATACAGAAGCCGGCGGGTTAACCTTATCTAATACAACTCCTCCGGCAATAACGCCTAAGGTAGCCAAAAACAGCAATGTACGCATGACACCGGTAATGCATATCCCCGTAACGGACGAACGTGTAATCTGCGGCAGCGCTTCTTTGCCCACGATACCGGCATCAATCAGCCGATGACCTCCGGAAAACATAATATAGCCGCCAACCGTACCGCCCAGCAGCGTGACAATGGCTGAATAATCAATCGTATCCGGCGCAAATGTCCTGACAATCGCTTCGCCTACGGGCGGCTGTGAGGAAATAGCTACATACAATGTCAAGGCAATCATAACAAATCCGGCAATCTGCGTAAAGCGGTCCATCACTTTTCCCGCTTCTTTTACCAAAAAGATGGAAATACCAATCACAGCACTAATTGCCGCGCCAATTTTAGGATCAATGCCAAATAAGACCTGCAGCCCCAAGCCGCAGCCACCAATATTGCCAATATTAAACGCTAATCCCCCTAAAACGATAAGAAACGATACAAAATAGCCAAGTCCCGGCAATACCATATTGGAAATATCTTGTCCCCTCTTGCCGCTGACGCCAATAATCCGCCATACATTGAGCTGGGCCCCTACATCTAAAATGACAGATAACAAAATAACAAACCCAAAACTTGCCAGCAGTGATTGGGTAAACACCGTCGTCTGCGTAACAAATCCCGGCCCAATCGAAGACGTAGCCATCAGGAACGCTGCCCCCATCAACAGGCTCCAGTCTACTTTCTTGCCCATAGCAATTCCCCCTCATACGCGAAAGAAGCTGCCAAACATTATGTTTAGCAGCTTCTTCGCTTCGTATTTTATTGATGATGTTATTATACTCTTTACAAAAGATAAGTCAATTCTTTTTTTATATACTTTTTCTGATAAGTTATAGGTATTACTTATATACGTTCCGGATGCAGTTTCAAATCGATGACCGGATTGCGCAGCGGTTTCATCTGAAACTGATTGGGGCCCATAATACGGCATTCCGCTATATCGCCCTCTGCAATAGGAAAGGCCCTAGGAGTTCCTGTAGACAGTATGTCACCGGCTTTCCATCCCTGCATATGCGATATTAATGAAATCAGCCTGCTTGGCTTATGGGTCATATGATTCACAATGTTTTCTGCATGAACAACACCGTTATGAACGGACTGCACTTTTAGCTGTAAAACGTCATCAATTTCATCGGGCGTCACGAATTGCGGCCCAAAGGAAAAGAACGTATCAAATCCCTTGACTAATGTCAAAAAACGAGGATTTTGCCGCAAAATAGATTCTTCCGTCATATCCAAAATGGTTGTATATCCCGCTACATAGTCCTGCCAATCTGCTTCGTCAATATACTTGCAGTCTTTCCCCAAAATAATTCCCAATTCTGCTTCTGCCGTCGTTTTTTTCGCTTCTGCTAATCTAGGAATATGAATTTCATCGCCATCGCCGATAATCGTGCTTGCCGGTTTGTAAAAACTGCCTGGGAAACCAACCGGTGCCTGTTCTCCCAAATCGCCAGCATGATCGACATAATTAAGGCCAATGCCAAAAATACCCTGCGGATTGCGGTATAACGGGGCATACTGCACTTTTTCATAGGGAACCACGCCAGGCAGCGTTTCGAGTTTTTCTTTGCCGCCATGGGTATACCAATACGTAAGACCCGGAATTTCGCCAGCCTGAATGAGCGACATCATATCGGTCTTCCAAGACGCGCCCGTATAGGCATTCAATGTTTCTATACAATATATGCCCTGTGAAAGGACAATACCTGTTGTTTCTTTTCCTTCTCTATGGATAGTTGCCAACCGCATCTGTTATTCCCCCTTTTGCTGCTGTATCGTCAAAACTGCATCTTTCAGCCGTCTGCATCCTTCAACAATATTTTCATAGCTATTGGCAAAAGACATGCGCAAATACCCTTCGCCGCCAGGGCCAAACACATTTCCCGGCACTAGGGCAATATGTGCTGAATCCAGCAGATATGCCGCCAATTCTTCTGATGATTTGCCTAAAGCTTTGCAGTTGATAAACAGATAAAACGCGCCTTTAGGGCAGCTGCAGTGAATACCGGGAATAGCGTTAATCGCCTGCACGGCATAATTGCGCCGCCGTTCATATTCAGCTACCATCTGCTGTACTTCATCTTTCTCATCACGCAGTGCTGCTGCTGCCGCATCCTGCACGAAGGACGGCGCACATGTCGTATTATGCTGATGAAATTTATTAATGGCCTGAATATACGCTTCCGGCGCAGCAACATATCCAATCCGCCACCCCGTCATCGAATAGGCCTTAGACATGCCGTTCAGCGTAAACGTCCGTTCCTTCATTCCCGGCAGGGACGCGATGCTTCTATGTATTTCGTTGTCATAGATAAGCCGTTCATAAATTTCATCAGAAAGAACCAGTACATTCTTTTCTTTGGCAATATCTGCAATCCCCTGCAGCACTTCTTGATTCAGCACGCCGCCAGTCGGATTATTGGGCGTAACGAGAACAATCGCTTTCGTTTTTGGAGTAATCTTTTTTCTAATTTCCTGTAAATCCATTTGAAAGCCTGTTTCTTCATGCAGACTGTATGATACGGGCACGGCACCCAAAAAACGCGGCACATTGATATAGTTGAGCCAAACCGGGTTGGGAACAAGGATTTCATCGCCTTCATCCAATATAGATGCCAATACGGCAAATACGGCTTCTGAAAGTCCTACTGTAACCAATATTTCTGCCGGCGTATATACAATATGATTTTCTCGTTCTAGTTTTTTAGCTATTTCCTGCCGCAGCTCCATCGTACCAAAATTGGATGTATAAAACACATGACCGGCATCGATGCTTTCCTTGGCTGCTTTTTTGATATATGCCGGCGTATCAAAATCAGGCCGGCCAATTTCAAAATGCAGCACCGACAGGCCATCTCGTTCCATTGCCAATGCTTTTTCGTTGATTTTACGAATACCAGAAGGAATCATTTGATTCATCCGTTTTGAAATCATGCTGTTCATACTACTTCGCCCCTCGTTTCATGAAAAATATACTGCTGTATTTCATGTATTAGTATAACGGACAGGCAGCAGCCCCGTAAAATACGAAAGAATATATAGGCTATACGTATATCTATATACGCTGTCGGTTGTCAGGATTTTCTGTGTCGGCTGACGCCTTCATTGCTTCCTGCAAAAATTGAATGAATTCACTTTGGATAGGTGAAATACCTTTTTGCGGATAGTGAATATACGTCTGACGAAATACTAACGGATCGTCCAAGCGATAGAATACGACTGCATCGGTCGGCGTCACGTACGAAGGAATTGTCGAACGCAAAAATGCAATGCCCTGTCCTTCACAGGTTAAATAATAGGCTGTCATCATTTGTGTCAAATACATAGAAACATGCGGCGTAAAGCCGGCGTGTTCACACAGTTTTAAGCTTCGTGCATAACTATCATTGCCTTCTGTCAGCAGTAAAAATTGTTCCTTTTGAAACTGCTCCAGCGGTACCGGGGCTTTGTGCAGCGTATCTCGATGCAAAAATTCTTCAAATGAATATCGATAGGCTGCCAGCTTCTGATTGACTGCATAAGAAGCTGGCACAGCCAGTACAATTTCTTCTTTCAAACATGGCACATGTACGATTTGCTGATTTAAAAGCGGTTCTGCTTCAATAATGACGTCCAGTTTGCCATTAAGCATGCGCTGCAGCAACTGCTGGCTGTTTCCTTCTTCAAAACGAATCACGACATGAGGATAGGATGCGCGAAATGCCTGCAGCAGATTTGGCAGGACATACGTGCAAAAAAACATAGAACTGCCAATATGCAGTACGCGATGCTGTGCATTCCGCAGCTCTTGAAAATGCTGCATCATATCTTGTTCAATGCGTCGTATTTCCTCGATGCACTGTATATAATACGTTCCCGCTTCTGTCAATGAAATAGGTGTCGTACTGCGGTCAAACAACCGCACATCCAGCTCTTGTTCCACTTTTTTGACAGCCGCGCTCAGCCATGGCTGCGATACGTATAATTTTTTAGCTGCTTTAGAAAAACTTTTTTCCTCGTATACCGCATATATATAATCTTTATAATCTGTCATGTTTATTTTCCCTCTTTTCGCATGCTGCACTATATTCATTGAGCAACCAGCTGCAATCCTATCATGTCCCGGCAATCCACTGCAAAAAAGGAGCTGTGCATATAGGAAACATCCTTCATGTACAACTCCCTAGTATTATCGACTTGCGTATAACATTTCTACTTGTTCTTCTACGTGCTGAGCCTTTTCTTCAATATCCAAAATAGACTGCATCATCGTATGAACAAATACCGGGTCTTTAATAGATTTAAGGTTGATGCGAACACTATAAAAAGCAGAGCGCATGGCCGCGCGGGCATTCATGGCTGCTATGGCACCATCGGTAATGACCCAGGCATTGCCGTACTGCACAGTCTGGGCTGCCAGCTGCAGCAGCGTAAAAATATCCTTGCCTAGTGTAAACGGTATAATAGCCGCATCCTTAAAGGCCTGCTGCACTACCGCTGTCCGGTCGGGCATATCCTTGGGCAAGCGTACTGCGCGGATAACGCCGTCAAAGGCCTTGGCATCGTCTTCAATCCCCTTGAGGTAATGAGCTCGCAGTGTTTTTGCCTGCTGACGAATGTCCTTCATTTGCGATTCTACCTGTTCATAGCCTTTTTTACCAATCGTCAGATTGGCTACCATCTCTACGAGCGCTGCTGCCGACGCAGCGGTCATTGCGGCAATGCCGCCGCCGCCGGGAACCGGCTCTTTGGAAGCTGCCGCTTCCAAGAGCTCATCCAGCGGCATCGATTTGAAATGGCTAAAATCGGTTTTAGAACAATCCTGTAATGACGCCATTTTCATCTATATCCATTCGATTGGCAGCCGGTACTTTCGGCAATCCCGGCATTGTCATAATATTACTGGTCTGGCAGACGATAAATCCTGCCCCCGTGCAGACACGTACATCTTGTACCGTGACAGTAAAGCCATGAGGCGCGCCCAATAATGATGGATCATCTGACAGAGAATATTGCGTTTTAGCTACGCAAATCGGCATTTTATCAAGACCGAATTTTTCTAATTCTGCAATCTGCTTTTGGGCATTTTTTTCAAAAACTACGCCGTCGCCGCCATAGATTTTCTTAACGATAGTTTCCATTTTTTGCGGAATCGTATCGTTGACATCATAGAGCGGTTTGTACGGTGTCTGCGGCTGCTGCAGGAGCTGCAGCACTTTTTCGCCCATTTCCAAGCCGCCTTTGCCACCTTCGGCCCAGCAGTTGTTGAGGGCGGCATCTACGCCGTATTCTTCGCAGAGCGTGCGCAGCGTTGCGATTTCTTCATCTGTATCTGTAGTAAACTTATTGATGCCTACGAGAACCGGCACATCAAACTGGCGCATGTTTTCAATATGTTTTGCCAAGTTGGCAAAGCCTTTTTTCAAAGCAGGAATATTTTCTTCCTGCAAGTTCTTCTTGTCTACGCCGCCGTGCATCTTGAGAGCCCGTACTGTCGCGACAATGACGACTGCATTCGGTTTGATACCGGCAAAACGGCATTTGATATCCATGAATTTTTCCGCGCCGAGATCTGCGCCGAATCCGGCTTCTGTTACCGTAATATCCCCCATCTTCATGGCCAGCTTAGTAGCAACGACAGAGTTACAGCCGTGGGCAATATTGGCAAAGGGGCCGCCGTGTACAAGAGCCGGCGTATGTTCAATGGTCTGCACCAAATTCGGTTTGATAGCGTCTTTCATGAGAATAGCCATGGCTCCTTCGACGCCGAGTTGTCGAGCCGTTACGAGATTGCCATCCAAATCATAGGCTACCGTAATATCGCCCATGCGTTTTTTCAAATCCATCAAATCGTGAGCCAGACAAAGGGCTGCCATAATTTCAGAAGCGACAGTAATCATGAAATGGTCTTCCCGCGGAAAACCGCAAACTTTGCCGCCCATGCCGACAACGATGTTGCGCAGCGCACGATCGTTCATATCCATGACGCGTTTCCAAACGATGCGGCGCACGTCAATGCGCAGGGCATTTCCTTGATGGACATGGTTGTCAATCGCTGCAGCCAGCAAGTTGTTCGCCGCCGTAATGGCATGCATATCACCCGTAAAATGGAGGTTGATGTCTTCCATCGGCAGTACCTGTGAATAGCCGCCGCCAGCTGCCCCGCCTTTGATGCCAAATACCGGCCCTAGTGATGGTTCGCGAAGAGCTACAACCGTTTTGTGTCCCATTTGGTTCAAAGCCTGAGCCAAGCCAATCGTCGTCAGCGTCTTGCCTTCGCCGGCCGGTGTCGGTGTAATGGCTGTCACCAAGACGAGCTTACCGTCTTTTTGCTTGGAAAGCCGTTTAATCGCATCAAATGAAATTTTCGCTTTGTATTTGCCATACAGTTCCAAATCATCATCGGACAAACCGACTTGTTCCGCAATCTTTACAATCGGTTCCAGTTTCGTTTGCTGTGCAATCTCAATATCGCTTAATACCTTTGCCATAAATTGCTTCACTCCTTATTTTATCCATAAAAAAATACCGACGTTCTGGAAATTGCCCAGACGGTCGGCTTGGTATCTATCATGCTCCCTGTGGTATGCCCCACTTCCGTCAGTCACATGATTACGGCTTTATTATACAAGAACAACTAAGGTTCTGTCAATGCAAAACCGCCGTCTTGTCGAAAGAGAACAATTTTTATATAATGTATATTATGTGTTTATATTTTGATGAGAGGTGACTAACCCATGAATTTTGATGAAGAAGCCATGAAGGTCCGCCGCGGCAAACAAGGTATCCTGGAAACGATGCCCCGTGCCGTCCTCAAGACC
This sequence comes from Megasphaera sp., assembly GCA_050874545.1. Classification (GTDB taxonomy): domain Bacteria; phylum Bacillota; class Negativicutes; order Veillonellales; family Megasphaeraceae; genus Megasphaera. The sequence goes on from JBNMKW010000006.1 coordinate 39,415, forward strand.
CACGATGATTTGAGTACGTTGTATACGCCCGGTGTCGCACAGCCCTGCCGGGAAATCGCCAAAGACAGCGACTTGTCGTTTGACCTGACCTGCCGCGGCAACATGATTGCCGTCATATCTGACGGTACGCGCGTATTGGGACTGGGAGATATTGGCCCGCAAGCCGCTATGCCGGTCATGGAAGGGAAATCGATTCTCTTCAAGATTTTTGGCGGCGTCAATGCCGTTCCTATTTGTTTGGATACAAAAGACCCGAAAAAATTTATCGAAACAGTCAAAATGCTGCAGCCTTCTTTTGCCGGTATCAATTTGGAAGATATTGCATCCCCAAAATGCTATGAAATCGAAACGACACTGAAAAAAGAAATGGATATCCCGGTATTTCACGATGACCAGCACGGTACAGCCATCGCAGCTCTTGCCGGCGTCATCGGAGCTTTTCGTCATGTCCATAAAGATTTGAAAACAGCGAAAATCGTCATCAACGGTGCAGGTGCTGCCGGCGCATCCATCGGCCGTCTTCTCGTCCGGGCCGGTGCTGCCAACGTTACTATGGTCGATAAAGCGGGCATGCTTTATGAAGGTATGGAAGGCCTCAATCCCGTACAGGCAGAACTGGCTGCTTTGACCAACAAAACCAAACAACACGGCACGCTGGCAGATGCTGTCCAAGGAGCCGATCTGCTTCTTGGTGTATCCGGTCCCCATCTGTTTACCAAGGACATTATTTCTTCCATGAATAAAGATGCCGTCGTCTTTGCCATGGCCAACCCTATTCCGGAAACAGATTATCAGTCAGCTAAAGCAGCCGGTGCCAGAGTCGTAGGTACAGGCCGTTCGGATTCACCGAATCAAATCAATAATGTCATGGTATTCCCCGGTATTTTCCGCGGTGCCCTGGCCGTTCGCGCCCGCAGCATCAACGAAGACATGAAGCTTGCCGCTTCGCATGCCATTGCCTCTCTCATCAAAGATGACGAATTGACCGATGAATACGTCATTCCCGACTCGTTTGACAAACGCGTCGCCCCAGCCGTTGCCGCTGCTGTCGCCAAAGCCGCTATGGAAAGCGGCACAGCCCGCATCACCGTAGATCCGGAAATAGTACGGCAACAGGCCGCTGAACAAATCGACAGCTTGCATCATCTATTAGACCAGCTGCACGGTTAATACATTCATCTACTATAGAAATCATTCTGCCAAAAACAGCCCTATGAGTCTATCTGATATCATAGGGCTGTTTTTCTATGGCAATGTAATTTGTTGTTCTTCACCAAACAAAACGGGGCCGCCGATGACAATACGGCAAAGTTGTTCATCCTCGACATGAGCCATAATGTCAATCGTACCGCCGGGCTGCTGTATCGTACAGGATACGTCTTTTTTGCCCATGCAGGCCAATGCAGCTGCAACAGCCGCCGAGCCGGAACCACAGCTGTTTTCCCAATATAAGGTATTCGTAGCTGTCACATACACAGCCGGAATCATTTGCAGCTGCTTGGGTGAAAAAAGAATCAATCCATACGCTTCCAACGCTTCATCAGCCGCATAGTCCTGCACAGCCTGCCAAAATATCTGTTTATCTGCAGATGACGTATCATCGACAAAATGAACAAAATGGACAATACCGGGCAGAGAAACACGAAAGAAACGGCTCGGCATGCCGCCTACGTCCATAAGGATGGCTTCTACAGCCAGCGGCAGGGGCATTTCTATATAGGCATCATACTTGCGTTCTTCTCGTTGTACAGCATGAGCCTGCAGCACATGGTCGCAGCCAGAACAGGAAACAGCATAGTCGTTTTCTTTTTGACCAGAACACATCAAGGCATACGCTGCCGCTGACCGCGACGCATTGCCGCAAAATTCGCCGCCCATCATGTCTACGCGAATTGGTTTATCCTCAGCGATGGTCAAATACCCTACCTGCTCAGCACCTACACAGTCCGGCCGCAGCAGCCTAGCCGCCAAGGCACTGCGCAGTGCCGGTGCTGTCTGGCTGAGTACAAAAATAGTCGTATTCCCGCTTGGGTCTGCTTTGATATATCGTATGTCCATGAAAGGGCCTCCTTCACTTTATCATAATAAAGCATTCTTCGTATCATCATAGCATCTTATCATACAGCCAGTCAACACAAGACAGGAAAAAGGGGCATATCGCTTGCTGCGACTGCCCCTGCATTGCTTTTTCTGAAATTAGAATAAGAAGTTGAGTTCAACGTCTGTAAATTCTTTCGGGTCTTTTGCATGGCCTTTTGCATTGGTGCCGAAGGACTGTGCTGCCGTCAAGATAACGTTTTTAGCTAACGTATAGTCAACGCCTACGCCCCAAGAACGAACACCGTCGAGTACGCTGTTGTCACGCCAAGAGTTGGTTGCGCCGCCGAGGAATGCACCTTTGTCTGTATCGAGGTATTCAACCCATGCGTCCCAAGAACCTTTGACGTTTTCATCGGCACCGCCATAGGTCAGTTTGCCAATCCAAACGTCTTTTCTGTCGCTGTCGTTACGCAGGCTGACGCGTTCATAGTTAGCCAACGCATTCCATTTGGAACCCATGTTAACAGAAGCATATGCACCCCAAAGGTCATCTGCATTTGTTGTCGTGGTGCTGTCTGCTTTATTAAAGGAGTTGTAATATACGCCTACAGCAGAGCCGTTACCAAAGAAACCTTCTAATTCGCCATAACCCGTTTTAGCTGCCAAAAGGTCATCGCCTTCTTTAAATTTACCATAGCCGGCAGTAGCTGCGAATTTATCTGTAGCATATTTCATTTCAGCACGGTCAAATACATCACCATACTGGAAGCCATAGGCATTGTCGCCGCCGAGTACGTATGTATCCGTACGGCCTACGCTGAAGTTCCAGCTGCCAACATTGTAATCTACTTTTGCGTCATCAGTGAATACTTTGTTGCCGTCAGAAGCTTTATCATTATCACCAAAATTCATATCATTGGTGCTGATGCCATACGTTACAGTCGTGCGGTCGTTGACCTGCGCATTGCCGCGGAGACGAACACGGTAATCCCAAGCATTATCGTTTTTGTAATCCTTATTGTCGCTTTGGTGCTGCCAACGAATACGAGCATCGCCAGTCAATTTTACATTGCCGATTTTGTTTTCCAAAGCAGCTACGCGAACACCGAGGTTGTTAAGTTCTGCAGCATATTCATCAGCCAATTTGTTGATAAGCGCACGCTGTTCAACAGACGCTTTATCCATATGAGCCATCGCTTTGGCTACCATTTCAGCAGCTTCGTAACGAGTGATGTTGCGGTTGCCCTGGAAGTAAGAGCCGTCAACGCCCTGGATAATACCAGCGTCAGCAAGTTCTACGACGGATTTGTATGCCCAGCTGTCGGACGGTACATCAACAAACGGATTAGCTGCAAATGCGCAAGTTGCGCCTACAGCCATGGTTGCAGCGAGTGCTGCTAATACTTTAGTTTTCATTGTAAGATTGCCCCTTCCAAAAATAAGAATAAATTTTTCCTATTTGATTATCATATGGGCATCATTCTCACCAAGTTCATTGACGAGTGTTCCTAGTTTCCTCTCTTTTACTAAAGGATTGATTCATGCTCCATCAGATATCATAAGGAAATACATGCAATAATGCTACTTTTGCACTGCAAGAATTATACCGTATTTATAACATTTTTGTCAAGCTAATTGAATTATTTTATCATTACAATGGGTTATTATTTTCATTTTATTTGGCATATGACATGAAAAATACCGCATGAAAGATATTCTCTTGAAGTACCGTTTCCTTTTTACATACCGTTTGTCGTGGAGTGTGCATCATTTGTTATGAAAAATCACGTTTCATACCTCTGCTTGTACCATACATTCTATTTTGCTGCTGTAAGGCGTTTTTGACAAACACCAAACGAATCACAAACTACAAAAAGGGACACATCGCTTTGCGCGATATGTCCCTTTTCCATTTGTATACGTTTATACGTTCAAGTCCTGTACGGATTTGAAGCGGTTTGAAGACGGGTTGGTTTCCGGCGTCAAGTTCTTCATCTTACCCAACAAGTCCGATTTGTCGGAGAAATATGTATGAAGTATCCATTCAGCCGTTTCTGACAACGGTTCGTCTAAGAATTCTTTGTACAGTTCATCAATTTTTTTATTCTGCCAGCTGGATTTTACGTCTGTATCTTCATCAGATTTGTACAGCGAAGCAATACGGGCTTCTTGTACTTTTTTGACCTGCGGCAGTTTGACTTTCGGCTGTCCGCCGCCGCCGATGCAGCCGCCAGGGCAAGCCATTACTTCAATAAAGGAATAATTTTCAAAATCTTCGTTTTTGACAAGTTCATCAATAAACTTACGGGCATTTCCTAAGCCACTAATAGCCGCAACATGAATGACAAAGTGCCCAAACACGACAGTTGCTTTTTTGACACCTTCTAAGCCACGTACCGGTTCAAACGGAATAAAGTCTTTCGGTGCCGGACGACCTGTAAACATGTGGTACGCCGTACGAATAGCCGCTTCCATAACGCCGCCGGAATTACCAAAAATCTTGCCGCCGCCGGAAGATTCACCAAAAGCCCGGTCAAATTCACTGTCTTCCAAAGCAGCAAAGTCAATGCCTTCTTCTTGAATCCATGCGGCTAATTCACGAGTCGTAATGCAAATATCTGTGTCGCGGAGTTCCGGCATATCCCAATAAATGGAAGAGCTGTTAAATTCCGGACGGCGAATTTCTGCTTTTTTAGCCGTGCAGGGGGTAACACACACGTTGACAATCTTTTTCGGATCAATATTATTTTTCTTAGCAAACCACGTTTTAATAACCGGACTTAAAATGCTAATTGGGCTTTTGGTAGAAGACAAATGCGGAATTAGTTCCGGATAAAATGTTTCTGCAAATTCTACCCATGCCGGACAGCAGCTGGTAAACTGCGGAATAGGAATTTCTTCAGACTGCAGACGATGCAGCAGTTCTGTTGCTTCTTCCATAATCGTCAAATCCGCACCAAAATCCGTATCAAATACGTAGTCTCCGCCTAACGAACGCAGAGCCGCTACCATCTTGCCTTCTACAAACGTTCCGGGATCCATGCCAAAGGATTCACCTAGGCCAACGCGGACAGCCGGTGCCGTCTGAAAGACGACAATTTTATTCGGATCTTGAATGGCCGCTTTTACTTTATCTACATCATTTACTTCCGTGATGGCACCAAAAGGACATGCTGACGCGCATTGCCCACAATGAACGCAGATGGGCATGTCACCTGTACTGGACAGATGATAGTAATCCATAACAGTCTGCGTGTTGGCGCAGGCACGACGACACAATGTACAATTTTTACACTTAGTTACGTCAAATTTTACGGCACAGTTGTGTTCATCAATAGGAACTCGACGAGAGAGTTCTTCAAAACGGGATTGGAAATCAGGCATATTATTCTCCTTTTTTACGGTAATGCATCGAAATAACATTTTGTAGTCTTTTGTCACAAACTTATGTATAGTGTAAAACAAAAATCACCTAATTTCCATTGCTTTTCCGTAATTTATCTGCGAATTTCGATATGTTATCTATGCTATTTTTGCATGGGTTTTATTTTTTCTATTCGTTATAAGTCTGAGAAAATATTTTTAAGATTTCTTTTTATTTTTTTAATGATTCTATTTCAGCTTTTAACTGTTTATTTTCGTTTTCCAACTGCGTTACTTTCATTTGTAAATCTGACAACGCCTTTGCTAACGAGTTTTGCATACTGGTACTGCTTTGGCTGACAGCCAGATAATCCTGTAGATACTGCACGCTGACAGCGGAAGTCGGGTCGCTGCTGTTTGTCTGTACACCGGATATGCCGCCATTGCCGCCAAACGCAACGCCTCCCAGTACGGCAGCCGGCACCGTCAGATGATTTCCATACAAATTGCCAATCGTCCCTGACGAAGCTTGTATGTTTTTTGCAGCCACTGCATTAGCCGTGACATTACCGTCTTTCAGACCGACACCTTGAATATAGCCGGGAGCCGTCTTCCCTTGGGAATTTTTATCCCAAAGTACATTGCTGACAACACCGTTAATCGTCGTAACGTCTGAATCTTTGACGCCGTTATGCATGGTGACGACACGGCTGTATGTATTGCCGTCCTGATTGCTGCCATACGATACAGAGCTGAATTCATACTGCGAAACAACAGCGTCATCGTTTTTAGGTTTTACGCTGTCTGCCTGCACAGCAGCCGTTCCTGCCATCATGACCAATGCCACCCCAATTTGAAATAGTTTCATGACCGATCATCCTTTCTTTAAATTGCAACTATCTATCAAGTATCCTTATTATACTACGAAAAAACAGCCATGCAATATCTCATCATGGCTGTTCTGCATCGCACTGACACGTCACATTATTTATTGGTAATTTTGCCAATATTTTTTAATTCAATAGAAATTGTGCCGTCCGGATTGTTGATAAACTGAATATAATTCGTATTTTCTACATACTCTGACGGAAAAGTAATTTCTATGCCTGTATCCGTCTTGATTTTGTGGCTGCGTCCCGTCCGCTGGGCAAATTCTTTTTGAATGGCTACATGATCAGGAAGTTTAGCTTCCTGCAGCTGTTCTTGGAATTCCTGCTGCATCGTTTGGGAATGAGCAAACACATCTGCACCCAGTTTCTGTGGTGAAAAATCATCAGCCGTTTCTGCATTTTCGGCCAAGTAGTTTTTAGCTTTGGACAAGGCTTCTACCGTACTGCTGCCGTGGTCTTCTGCTACTTTTGCCGCTATTTTACTGACAAGTTTTACGGCTTCTTTGGCAGAAATGACAACCGTGCACTGCAGCAATTTATCCGGCAAGATATATACATCTTCGCCGTTCATCTGCCGTTTTGTATCGACAAAGCGAATCATATAGTCCTGGCATCGTATCAATGCATACGCTTCTACTTTTTGAGACGTACTCGGCAAAATAGCATGGTGTTTAATGAGTTTATTGTATACCGCGCCGTCTTCATCCATAATCTGATGAGTATATGCTGTCTTATTGTTCAGCAGCAATATGCCTATCTGCCGCTTGTCTTCTTCATCCTGAAAATCGACAATCAGCAAATCCAGCGATTCCGGTACATCACAGTGTGCCAATATATCAAACAACGACCGTGCAGTCTGCGCCGCAAAATCAGCAAAGGAAATATCTTCACTGAGAAGCTGCTGCAGCAGCACTTGATACTGACTTGTCGCATAAAATGCGCCGCTCTGCTGACTGGCATCGGCCAATATACGGGTAATACGTTTGTCTACATATTCATAAACAATATCGCTGGAAAAATCTAATTCTTTCTGTGACAAAATGCACATATTGGTATTAAAGTCCAAAATATGCAGTATTGCTTTCTGTATCATCATATGCTACTCATTCCTTTATGCTTTATGTAATTCAAACACACTGACTTCGCGCGAACAAAATACCCGCAGCGGCAGCCAATGGCCAGTCCCGCGGTTGACATAGCCGACAAACTCGCCCTGACGGAACAGTCCCCGCAGATATTTAAAGCCAACAGCTTCTACAATAGGGCCGATCGGCGCAAACTGTGCGCCATGGGTATGACCGCAAAGGGTAAGGGGAATGTGATGCGCAAAGCCTTCATCAATACATGCCGAATGATGTGCCAGCATAATAACAAAAGCATTCTTAGGAATCCCATCCAACGCCTTTTGCACGAACGATTCTCGTTCGGCTGCAAATGCAGCTTCTCCTTTGGCAAAGCTGTAATCGACGCCGGCAATATAAAACGGTCTGTCGTCATGGCCCGTACAATGCATCAAACCGTCTCCTCGACCGGGACTGGCTTGTATATGCGAATTACGAAGAATACGAACAGGCGTCTCTTTTAACATATCGCGAATAGCCGGTAAATTACGATAATATTCATGGTTGCCGTAACAAAAATCAATACCATCAGGAAAACGGGACGCGTTGCTTTCAATAACATGCTGACACGCCGACAATAGTGACAATTCATCAATCAAATCGCCAGTTACTTCCAATCGCTGTACGCCTTGCGCCACTAACGCATCTATGGCTTCCTGCAAGCGTTCCGAGCTAAAAAATAAGCCCATATGAACATCTGAAATTTGTCCGATTTTATATCCTTCCAAATAATCCGGAAGTGTACTATATGAAAGGCGGTGAAGCGATACATCCAGATAGCTTTCCCCTGCGACGTTGCCTAAGGTACTCGTCGCAGCGGCAACCACGGGAATGGCAGCGGCCGCGCCTTTGAGAAACGTGCGACGCGATACTTGTAACTGCGGACGGACTGCCGCGGTCTGTATTCTATGGCCTGTCTGCTCGTACAATCTATGTTTTTTCCGCCAAAAAAAGACGCCAATCGCTCCCAGCAGCAATACGGGAAATGCCAGCCAAAAGATAAACAGCCAGCTGAGTGAAACCAGCGCACCGTAAAATAACACGTCTTTCCACGGACTGTCAATCCATTGCGGAAACAATACACCGTAATATGCCAGCTCGCCGACTGCAATCAACGTCACAGCCAGCCCGCCGACAATAACAGCCCATTTGCGGCTCGTCTGCATGATGTAGTTCCACAATACTAATGAAAAAACAGCCACGCAGGACATGACAATCATAAAGTTGATAAAGAAAAGACCTTTCATTCTGCCATGACAGTGATTTTGCCGTGTGGTCCAGCCCAAGGCACAGACGTATACTCTCGTTTAGGCAACCACTGCCAATCCTCCTTTGTTTGTAATGTACCGCCTGTCAAATGACCTTCATAGAGAGTCATCTGCCATATTTTATGGGAAAAGACATGTTTTATCGTACCAGTTGGAGCTGGGTCTATGTCAACACACAGTCCTACAGACGACAGCAACTGCTGCAGAGCCGTTTGTCCGGCTGTACCGCTGCCTATGACATTAGGAAACTCCCACATCGATGCCAGCAGTCCCTTAGCAGGTCGGCGGTGAATCAACCAGCACTGCTGCTGTGAAAGAACACAGACAGCAATGTGTTCTGTTGGTATGTGCTTCTTGGTAATGCGCAGCGGCAGTTTCTTCTCGGTGCCGGCCTTTTTAGCTTGGCAGTACGTCGTCAAGGGACATTCACTGCAGCGGGGACTTTTGGGAATACAAACCATGGCTCCAAAATCCATTAAGGCTTCATTAAACGGTCCGGCCTGTGCTGCCGGTATCTGCGCCTGTGCCAAGGCTATAATTTGTTTTTTTATCGGCGCAGACAAAACATTTCCGGAAATATTATACAAGCGCGCAAACACACGCAGTACATTGCCATCAACAGCCACTTCCGGTTCGCCGTATGCCATGCTTAGAATGGCTCCGGCAGTATACTCACCAATACCTTTCAGCGACAATATGTCTTTTTTAGTATCCGGCACCTTACCGCCATAGGACGAAACAACTTCCTGCACCGCTTCATGCAAATTACGCGCCCGCGAATAATATCCCAGTCCCTGCCACTGCCGCAGTACGTCGTCCTGACTAGCTGCAGCCAGCGCCTGCATGGTAGGAAATTGTTCCATCCAGCTGTCATAATATGGTTTCACCGCTTCGACTTTCGTCTGCTGCAGCATAATTTCCGATACCCATACGTGATACGGGTCGCGAGGAAAATCACCGCGCCAGGGTAAATCCCGTCGATGGGCATGATACCATTTCAACAAAATCGGTGCCCATATCTTTTTTTCGTCTTGTTTTACATTACTCATCGCTTTATATCGTCCTATACGCCGCGCTGATTGGGGTCCCAAATATATTTGTGCAGCTGCAGCTGCAGTTTCCATGACGTAAGCTGATGCATTTTCATAAAGTCAACAATCTGCGCCGCTTCAATTTGTCCATATACTGGTCCGACGTAGATGGGACAAGCTGGCTGATACGTACGGCAGACATCCCACGCCTGCTGTAAATCATCCATACTGCCGACGACAAATTTCAATACATCCTGAGACCGTAAGGCGGAAAAATTTTTTTCCAGCATGCGATCTGCCATTTGGGATGATATACTTTTATAATCCACCGTAAACCATACATGAGGATATACGAAATACGGTGTAATATCCAAACTGCCGTTTGTTTCAATATTAACACTATGTCCGTCTAATTGCTGAAGCAGTCTATGTATATCCTGACACAGCGGTTCTCCGCCGGTTACCGTCACATGAGGATACGATACACGACGCACTACATCATCAACAGCCATTTCCTGTCCTTCTGTAAAAGCATATGTCGTATCACAATACGAGCAGCGCAGGTTGCAGCCGCAAAGACGAATAAATGTAGCCAGTTGGCCTGCCGTTTTTCCTTCGCCGTCAATGCTGTCAAAAATTTCATTTACTATCAATTTATCGTTCATATACAGCTACATTCCCTTCACTTTCCTGGACCTGCACCTTGACGCAGTACGGCACATGGTCGCAAATCCATTTGGCAATATTTTCTGCTGTCGGATTAAACGAAAATACTTCATTCAAATTCTGATGATCCATTTTCGTCTGAACAATTTCTTTTATTTGTTTAAAATCAATTACCATGCCATTAGCATTCAGCGTTTCCGCCTGGCAGGTCACATGAATAATCCAATTATGTCCATGTAAATGCTGGCATTTGCTTTCATAATCCAACTGCAAATGATGCGCTGCAGACACTTCCAAACGTTTTGTTACGGTATACACTACAACCGCCTCCTCTTTTACTATTTCAACTTTGTCATGTATGTTACACTAAAATCCAATATTTTGTTTCTTACCTTCCCAGTACCCAAACAGTACCACATTTTTTCTGCCGACTGCCGGTACATGCTCATTCATTCTAATGCCTTTTTGCTCCCTTGTCTACAAAAAATACCCCCTGTATGCTACAATAGATACAGGCATAACAAAGGAGCGTCTAATATGGAACAAAAGCCATTAGAGCACATTCTTGAATATAACCTGGATATTGGCAAAACCAAGCCCGACACGGTACACCGCGATGAAACCTATTGTCCTTTCTGCGATGTAGCCCATCTTAAAAACATTATGGAAACAAGAGGCCATATGATTTGGCTGGAAAATGCCTACCCAGTTCTGCGCGATTCCTGGCAGACTCTTATCATTGAAACCGATGACTGTGACGGTGATTTTTCGACTTATGAGCCTTCATACGCCGTGCAGCTTATCCGTTTCGGCCTGGAAAAATGGCAGCAGGTCAAGAATATGCATGCATTTAAATCCGTCGTGTTTTACCGCAACCACGGCTATATGTCCGGCGGTACAATTCACCACCCTCATTCCCAAATTGTCGGTTTCAAAAACTACGACTATCACGAAGATATTCAACTATACCATTTTATCGGTACGCCTATTTTACAAGAAGAAGGCATAGAAATCAACTTATCTAAACGGCCGATTATCGGCTTTTATGAAGTCAATCTCATCTTGAGCGATGCTAAAAAGCTGCCTGCTTTTGTACACTACATGCAAAAAACGGCAGCATATTTCATGAACGGCTTTATCAAGCACAATGACAGCTACAACATCTTCTTTTATGATTTTCCCGAAAACAACAATCTGTATGTCAAAATCATTCCCCGTTTTTTGACGAATCCGCTTTTCGTCGGTTACATGATTTCTCAAACGTCCAATCCCAAACATCGGGAACTCTTCATTCAAAAACTGCAGGTCATTCTTACACGGCCGACAACCTGACAAAAGACATGTTGCTGTACTAACGAAAAATTGTCATCAGCTTACCAACGGGGGCGCATCGCTGCGTGCGGTTCCCCCATGTATTACATTACTATATACGAAAGGATTGTTTTATGCGTTTATTTGCAATCGGAGATTTACATTTATCCGGTCATCCTCCCAAAAAAACGATGGAAATTTTCGGTCCCCGCTGGAAAAATCATTGGCAGCGAATTCAGGACGACTGGAAAAGCCGGGTGACGGACGAAGATATTGTCCTCATTGCCGGTGATACATCGTGGGCCATGCACTTGAAAGATGCCCAAGAAGACCTTGATGAAATCAGAGCGCTGCCGGGACAAAAACTAATTATCCGCGGCAACCATGACTATTGGTGGGAAAGTGCCGGCAAACTCAACCGCATGGATGCTGAAAATAACATGCACTACCTCTACGGCTCAACGACGGTTATTGACAATGGTCGCATTGCTATTTGCGGTACCCACGGCTGGGTCTGCCCCGGTGATATTCATTACAAAGAAGAGCGGGATGCCAAACCGTACCGCCGCGAACTTTTGCGCGTCGAACGGACGCTGCAAGAAGCAGAAAAGCTAGGCTGCCAGCATACTATTCTCCTGCTTCACTACCCACCTGTCTGCGATTTAACCAAGCCAAGCGGCTTTACGGAACTCCTGGAAAAATACCGCGTTCCCCTTTGTGTCTTTGGTCATCTGCACGGCATGCAGCCCAATACGATGTTTCCAAGACACTACAACGGTACGTTGCTGCAGCTCGTTTCGGCAGACTACCGAGACTGCAAACTACTGGAAATTACATTTGACGATACAGAGGAATTACAATGAGCCAAATAGCAAAAAAACACCTGCTTGCCGGCATCATCTTCGGTGACACCGAAACCGGCGAATACATCTACCTCCCCGGCGGCGAAGTCGGCACAGACCACCCGCTCTGCGTGTTTGAACACGACGGCACCAAAGAAGACATCGATTTAGAACAAGCCGGCTACCTCGTAGACCACTTAACACTAAAAAAATGCTGCCATCCCACGTTGGGGAAGCGGTCGTTTTAAACCAAAAATAAAAAATGAGGCATATCCTCTTTTAGGATAGCCTCATTTTTTATTGAGTAATTTATCAGAATGGTCTTAATAACGTTTTTTTTATTATAAATATGTCCATTAAAATACTCTTCTATCTGATAGGCACTTACTTCCAACCATTTATATGCATCCATGATGTCATTAAAATCGTATAGACTTATCATTGAATTTGTTTTAGTAGTCATCAAATTCGAATTCATTTATATCTATTCCCATTTTCATAGCCTTTCTTACTTGGATATATCAGTATAGTACTACAAAATATTTTACGTAACCGCAAATTTAATCATTACTATTATAATAATGATAAGGGCTATGGTAAGGGCTATTCCTATCTTATTTTCAAGAGTATCCGTTTTTTCACTATTTATTGTATTTAATACTTCATCATTGTCCACTTTATCATTACATTGTTGTACGATTTGTAATTTTTCTTGTAATATTTTTATTTCCCTGTCTTTTGCTCCTAGTATATTTTCCACTGCTTGCAATTTTCGCTGTAATATCTCAATCCGTACTTCTTTATCATTCAATTTAATTTTTTCATTCTGTAATGCTTTGCGCAAAGCTATAATTTCTTTTTCGCTGTTATGGTAGCTGGTTTCAGCCGCTTCTCTTTGCCGCTTTTCTATTGTTACAGCCAAAGTAAGTTGCTGTACTTTTTTCTGCAAGCTTTGGTTGGATGATGGAGATACCTTAGACGACACTCGCTGCTTTTTTTCAGGCTCTACCGTATAGTTTTGCGCTGCATTTGTTTCTTCTGATGTTTTTTTCATTTTTTTCCATTCTTTACAGGCAAATTTACAAATCATAAGATATCTATCTGATTTTACATTACCGCACACACTATCATCACTCCAATAGTATGGACAGTCTGTTGGTATTTTTCTATCATCGTAAATTTTTTCTATATGCATACCGCCGCCATGTCTACCTCTTGGATTGTATCTATCCATACAATCACTCCTATCTTATTACTATCCGCTTATACATAGTATATCTTTTTAACCAAAGGATACTGCTGCATCAAGATTTCCAATTTTTTTTTGCAACCAACTGGACCTGACTTATTTTTGCACGCCATTTTGTTGGCGTCGTAAAATCATTTGCATTAGTAATCACTACACCGCTAAAGCGTTTATGCGGATATAGCCCTTCATAGAATTTCACAGCACTTACTACTTCTTCTAAGCCTCTAGCTCCCATATTCTTATCTGACGCTGTTTGTTTACATTGTATCAATAAGTTTTCTTTATCTTCTTGTTTTGCCCAAGCAATAACATCTACACCATTGTCATGCGAATCTTTTGTCTTTTCTGCTGTATAGCCAGGCACCTGATTATACAAATCGCAAACAATTTTTTCAAAAACAATACCCTCAACATCACTTATATCATCTATGGACCAATACACTTCATGTTTTATCTTTTCTTCATCTGATTCTATTGTATTTTGCATAATGTCATTAAACATATGCATGCCATCCTGTTCCGAATCACCTGTCGGGTATAATACACTTTCGCTCAATGCTCGTTTATACGTCAGTAATTGATTTAATTTTTCATCAAACGAAGCTTCTTTAGGATATGCTGCATCATACGCAATAGGTAAATATACATTAACATCCTTAGTTTGACCAATTCGATACACTCTGTCCGTTGCTTGATCTTCTTTGGCAGGATTCCAGCTGCGGCTCAAATGAATAACATTATTGGCCGATGTAATCGTAAATCCCACACCACCTGCTTCTGCTGATAATATTAATATATTAAATCCTTCAGATTGATTAAATTGAGCAATGATATCCTGGCGTCGTTCACTTAATAATTCTCCATTAATAGGGGGCAAAATCTGCTTGCAATATTGTTTCTTAATCAACAAATACCGTAACAACTGCTGCATTTTCCGACTTGTAACAAAAATAAGCACCTTTTCCTGACGCTTTTGAATATCCTTCAATACATCAAACGTTACCTGTAGTCGTGCAGAGGATTGAATAACTGCATCTGCATCCATACTATACAACGCTTCCCTATTATATATGCTTAAATCCGGACACAGCGAAATATCACGCAACATGCCAATTGTTTTCAGTATTGTATTTTTACTTGCTCCTTTTTGTTGTCTTGCCTCACGGATTACGGTTTCATAGGCGTTCCGTTGTATATCCGGCATAGGTTGTTCTAGCGGAATAATTCGTTTTTGCGGCAGTCCTTCCAAATAATCTTTTTTTAACCGCCGCAAAAAAGTTGGATGCAACTGTTCCTGCAATTGTTTTCCTAATTCAGAAAGAGCTGCCGTATCATGTTTCACCTGCTTCAGTTTGTTGGGATACTGTTCATTAAAAAATTTCAATTCTCCCAACTTACCAGGAACAGCAAAATCCATAATACTCCACAAATCAACCCATGAATTTTCTACAGGCGTACCTGTCAGAGCAATACCAAAATCGTATTTCATCGCTTTGACTGCATTGGTAACTGCAATGCCTGGATTTTTAATTTTTTGTGCTTCATCCAATATCATCACTGACCATTGAATTTGCCCCCATGATATATGCCGTTTGCGTAATGTTTCATACGTCGTAAGCACAATTTGATTCATATATTGTTTAGTCAATGATGCATTCACATCGGCCGATTTCAGACGAGCTTCGGTCAAGCTTTTCTCATTTTTCCCATATAGAGCCAGAATATTCGTAAATACATTAGACTGTATAAATTTTTTATATTCTTCCTGCCAGTTCTTCAATAATGATACAGGAGCTACAATTAAAACAGGCGGCATATCTCCTTTATAACACATTTTTAACGCTGCAATAAATGCAAAAGTCTGCATGGTTTTCCCTAGTCCCATATCATCGGCCAATAATACGCCTTTCCATCCGTCACTCCATTGCTTCTTAAGCCATTTTATTCCTTCTTTTTGATGAGGATATAACTGTATTTCTTCCTTAAGCCCTAGATTTTCTTTTGCCCACAACGTCCTGTCTACTTTACGCTTACGCACATCTGCCGTATAGCTTAAATCATCAATATTATCTTTAATAATCAGTGCTATTTCTTTTTTAGATTTTTTTTCATCTTCCTTTTCGTTTGATTCTATTTTATAAGCTGTTTTTTCGATATCTATCAGTAATTCCGACGTAATTGGATACGTCTTACCTTGCATAACAATTGTATTTTGTTTTTTTTCTTGAGCAATGTAAACCTTTTGCTGTACTTCTTCCAAATTATCCGGCGTAATAATTAACTGTTCCGTTTTGGTATCCGTATAGGCCGCTGTCCCTTCTTCTGGAAGCCAGGATGCATCGATTAATTTAAGATAAGGAATGGCCTTGCGAATAAATTCTCCCTTTCCAATTACTCGGTCAGAATATGCTGAATCATCTATTTCAAATACAGGAGTATCAAATATTTCCTGTGGAGCTACAGCTATTTGCTGAATCGTTTTTTCATCTACAGCATTATATTTCTTGATTTCAGCTAGCCCTTCACGCACATCCTGTTTAATAACGTATTTTTTTCTATTTTCCCTCATGCCTACGGAATAGACTGCATTCACTTGTTTTGTCCTATTCACTTGGCTATACAGTTTTTCTTCTATAATCGGCTGGAACACATCTGACTTTTCTTCCCAAAAAACAGGAATGATGGAATATACATTATCTGCTTTTTTCTGTATTTGAATGCTTAATTTATCCGGCACTACAACTTGCAGTGATGTTAGATAGGAATCCATTTGCAGATTTACGTTTTCCGCACATTTTTTTATCTCTGCAAAGTGTTCATAATTAAACGGGGATAGTTCTGACCGTGTCAGATGTTGAATCTGTTCATTACACATTTCTGTCAACCGTATAATTTTATATTGTATTTCATTAAATATGAATTGACTGTCGTCTGCAAAATGAATATAAGAACCAATTCTTTTATACTCAGCCTGAAGCACATCTTTCTCCGTCTTCCATTCTATTTGATAGCGAAAATCGCTATGCCCCATATCACTACAGCTTTTTAAATACATTGCATAGGGAAACAACGGTGGCAGTTGCAATATTTCACGTTGTTCATAAGTCAAATTAACAGCCTGATCATGGGTAATGCTGTAGCCATTGCTCCATACATCAGCTACATCGTCCATATACAACTCTTCCAACATATCCTTCATGCAGCGCCACTGACTGCTAGCCATATTCTCTTTAGGCGGTGCGAAAAAATATCCCAACGCCGTCACTTGCCACCATGTATCGTTCATCTATGATTCATCCTTTTCATCAAATACCACAATAATTTCGCAGCCACTTTTGCATATGCTCTTTCCATTTTGCATACGTATCATGTGTAAGCCCATCATACTGGGTTTCAATCGTTTCACATCCACCATGTCCAGTAATATCACTGTATTCTATTGTTTTTCTCGTATGAAAATCACTTCGTTTTATAGGGCTGTTTTCCTCTTTCCATACTCGTATTTTTGTATTCTGGCTTCCTTCACAACATATATATTTACCAATAGCAAAAACAAATAAACTTTTGTTTGCTTGACCGCTACCTTTTAATGTTCCATACATGAGATGATCTAATTTTTCATCTACATTTTCTCGTTTTAAGGCTCTTGCTTTCCAAACCGCATCCGGCCCCAATATAGGCCATGTATCGTCCATATCTTTTACATAGTTACTCCAGAAATCTTTTCTCGGTTCCCACATAGATCTATCTGCCGTTGCATCAAAAATAGAAAAAAACAGCTCAAAATCTACACGGCACAACCATTTTTTATAAATAGCAAGGGCTCGGCTATCTACTTGCAGCCATTTACTGCTGTTTGCCCGCGGATCCCCCAATTCCCGCTGTAAAATTTGTATTAATTGGTCTTGTTGCTGTCCATTTCTGCTTTTATATACAGCAAAAATAAGTGAAGATGCTACATAACGTATTAAGTTTTTATATAACGGTACATCTTTTTGTATCTCCTGTAATCGTTCTAATTTATCAGCCACAGATACAGCCGGAGACGCAAACAACTCTTTAATTGCCTTTATTACGTACTTGCTTGTCCACAATGATACGGGAAATATAATTTGTTTTAAATACGCTTGAATTCCTTTTGTTAAATGCCCGGCAAATACATGTACTCCATTTTCGTCTAATAAAAAGGCTGCTTTTTGTAAACTGGGAAAACGGGTTGTAAAATCAGGATGTTCCTGCAGACACCAGCATATCCGTTCTCTTAATACAATAGTCAAGGTATTCTTTTCTTGATAAATTCTAAAGTACGTAAACAACGCATTCCGACAAGAAGATCTTTTCTGCCAATCAATTTGATCCAATACCCAGGCAGGCATGCCTTCTATTTCTGCAGCATACATATAAATAGCCAGCAGCATTCTTCGTTCTTTCCTAGTAAATTCATCATTGCGCTGACCAACAAATTTTTCTTTCGCTTTCTGAAATAATTTTCCCGCATCAAATGGATTCACAGGCTTTATGTCTGTATTTGATATTTTTTCCAACAATTTTTTCTGCAGTGCCTCATTTTTTTTAGGCTGAACCGGTATATAGCCTCGCTTGTTAGCCATCGCAATCTCCATATTTGCAGCTTGCAGTTTTTGTACATATTGTTCTAGCGAAATCACATTCCGTCACCTTCATCCTTTGCCCGATGCGGTCGGTGGCATCATCGTCACCCGAATATCAATGCGCCGATTAGCTGCCCGCCCTTCTTCTGAATTTTCATCATAGGGATCGTCTGTAATCGGACGCGTTTCAGCATATCCGGAACAAGAAAAAACAGGCTGATCATTGGCATTAACTATCGTATTTAAAGCCTCTTGGTCCATTCTCATGAAGTTCCACGTATTAATGGCCCGCTGCGTAGAAAGCTCCCAGTTGGAATGAAATTCCGGCGTTTCAATAGGTACATTATCTGTATGTCCTTCAATAAATACTGTTTCTACAGCGTCGGCATATTTTTCTTCTGTCAATGTCTCATACAAAACCTGACTCAAACTACTCACCGCATAGTATCCTTCCGGTTTGATGACGGCTTCTCCTTGCGCAAATAACACGCTTTCAGGAATACGTAATACGCCTTGTTTTTTATCAATCGTTACTTTTACGCCTCGATTCGCCATGTCCTGCTGCATGTCTTCTAATAATTCGTTACGTTTTTCTGTATTCCCTGTATATTGATTTGTTACTTCTCCTAAATTAAGCATAAAATAAGACAATGCCAAAATAAAGATAGCCAATAAGCCTGCCATCAAATCACTGATTGACAGCGTAAAGGCATCGCCATCTGCCCCTTCCGACTCTTTTTGCAATCGTATTTTCCGCATATGCTATCCCCTATCTTCTCTGTGTATATTGTCCATTAGCTTTTAAATTATTCTTCAATTCTTTTATAGCCTCCGTCAAATCCTCTACAGCTTCCACTAAGTCGTCGTTTATCGTATTGAGTGAATTTCCTGTATCTGCAATACCTTTATCCAATGCTTCCAAATTAGCTTTCAATCCCTTGTTAACCATATCCGTATAAGCATTTGTATTTTGAAGCAAAATGGTAAACGTTTCCTGCAATGCTTTGTTCACATTACCAAAATTCGTTTCATACGCTTTCCAAGCCGTTTCCATTTGATCAATTGCTTCTTGAACATAAGCTATTGTATCTGTCTGCTTTTCTACTGATTCATTGACAAGAACAGTACTGTTTCCTACGTGCTGGTTAAATGCCTCTGTCGCATCAATTACTTGGGTCAGCTTGCCGGACATGTCTTGAGCAGCTTGCTGCATAGGCTTAGCTGCATCTGTAAATTTATCAGCTGTCATACCGGCTTGTGTAATAAGGCCTTGAGATGCCTGCATAGCACCTGTCAGTCCTCCCAGTTCCTGCTTCATGGCCAGCGTCAAGTTTTCAATTGTTGCCGCCGTTGCTTTCATGGTATGGGCTACATGCTGACTACCTTCCTGGCTGGTTGTGGTAATCGTCTGCACCGTATCTGTCATTTGTGCTTGTACTGTTTCAAGGAGCTGTTGTATTTGTTTCTGATTGGAAGCCGTTCCTCTAGCATTTGCTTCTGTAGATTCTTCTACGGTATTCTTCATCTTTGCAGTTAATTTATCCATAGACTGCTGCAAGTTTTCCATATGTTCAGCACTTGCATGAGAAGCCTGATTCATGAATTTTGCCATTTCTTCCTGCAAACTTGTTGTTTGCGATGTCATGCCCTGCTGCATCGCATCGACCATGACTTGTACCTGATTAGCCGCATTCTTCATCATATCAGCAAATTCGGCATTGCTCTGATTGCTTGCCTTCGATATATCCGACACAATTCCCGTCATCTTTGTACTAATATCTTCCATCAGCTGCGTCAAGATTTCTTGATTTTTAGCCGCTCCTTCACTGTTGGCCGTTACAGAAGAGGAAATAGTAGCATTCATTTTATCAGTCAGTTCTTCTATAGACTGCCGCAGTTGATTCATACTCGCTTCATTGGCAATACGTGCTTGCTCCATGATTTCTTTCATGCCTTGTTCCATACCCGTCAAGGTTTTGGCAAAGCTGGCAATTTCCTTACCGGCACCTTCATTTAACGAATCAGCTATAGCCGACATGCCGCCGTTATTCAATGCTTTCATTGTAGTAAGCAGCTCATCAAATAAAGGTTTAAAATTAGTATCAATAGATTGTTCCAAAGCAGCCTGTACGTTCATCAACGTTTCACCCATAATATCTCCCAAATCGCCGCTCAAGTTTTTTAATGTTGCTCCTTGTTCCTGCGATTCTTCCAACTGCATCACCAGCAAGCTTTCCGTTGTAACGAGAGGAAATGCCTCATTAAGTGCCTTGCACAAAGCATCTATATCTGTATAGACACTTTTCATTAATGTACTGTACGACCAATTAAATGCAATAGCAAAACAAATACCTGCAATCGACGTAATAAAAGCAGTCTTTGTTCCTCCCAATAATTGACTTATGCCTTGCTGCAATCCATTCATACTTTGTGTATCAATTCCACCTACACCAAATGTTAATCCTATAAAAGTCCCTAATATACCTATGCCAGTAAAAATACCGGCTAAATTTTTCCAAAAATCATTTTTTAGCCCACTTAACAGCACGGAAACGGTAAAATAATTTTCCGCTTCCACAGTAATTCGTTTTCTGTCTTCTTCCTTGGGCATCGTAATCATATTTTTTCTGTATTGTTGCCATGTTCTTTCAAATACATCATTATTAGAAAATGCTTGATCAATTTCTGTATATGTTCGCATGTTTGCAGATATGCCATCATTTAACGCAGGTATCGCATTATTTAAAATTTTTTGTATCTTCTGCAAATCATTTTGCCTTTTTTTTACTTTCCCCATAAATGTATTTTTATATCCGTAAAAATACACTCCCAAAAAGATTATTATAAAAGCTGAAATTATGACCCAGTTTACAATTGTATTCATATAGCCACTTCCTTATCAGTTTTTACACGCCAAAAAGGACAGTATATTCCTATACTGTCCTTTTGCATGCAAATACGGGGTATGTAATTGTGCATAACTTAAATATATTGCATTAATTTTCTTTTTTTTCGTGTATATAAATTCATGCTTATCTTCATACTATATACATTTAACACAATACATCCCACCTATTTTTTAATATATATTTTATTGTATCATATTCATACACATTGTGACAATAATGTAAAATTTATCGATAGTGTCAAGTTGTTGTGGGTATTTTATTTAACTGGAACTTGTTGGCAATAAAATCAGTTTGTTATTTATGAAATATGATGGTACCCTCCGTTCTTAATACCTTTCATCCAGCTT
>JBNMKW010000007.1:0-60865 GCA_050874545.1 Megasphaera sp.
AACTTATTTTAAACTTACTTTTATTTAAGCGACGGATGAACGACACCGGAGCGAACATCGACGCCCATGGCTTGTTCCAGTTGAGCAATACCTACATTGTAGTTATACAAGGCTTCGATATGATTATTCTTCGTCGCATTCAGTTTGTACTGAGCATCTAATACATCCGTATTGGTGCCGACGCCTGCTTGATAACGAACGCGAGCGATTTTAAAGCTTTCTTCTGCCTGGTCAACAGCAGCTCTCGTTGCTTCGACAGATTGAGCAGCTGCCTGAATGTTGAGGTAAGCCTGTTTAACTGCCAACTGTACAGCTTCTCGTGTTTTTTGTTCCGTTTCACGGGCTTTTAACAATGCTTGTTTTGCTTGCGCTACTTTGGCATTGGTTGCACCACCGTCGAAGAACTTAAATGTAACGCCACCGGCTACATTCCATCCTTTATTCGTGCTCGTGCCGGGGAATGAGGAATCAGCCCAGTTTTGACCAGCACTCACTGATACAGTCGGTTTGTTGCCGGCATTATCAATGGTAATCTGTTCTTCTGCCTGCTGTACATTCAAGGCTGCCTGTAATACTTCCGGACGATATTTCATAGCATAGTCCAATGCTTCCTGCAATGAAATGTTGTATTGGTCAAAAGGAAGCTTGTGATCTGCCAAGACGAGCTTTGTCTGCAGCGGCAATCCCAAGATGTTGTTCAAGTTGGCTTCTGCATTGGCAACGTCATTGCTAGCAGCTACGGCATTGGATTTGGCATTGGCTAAATCGACACCGGAGGACAAGACATCAATTTTGGCTACGGTACCAACATTGTACTGCGCCGATGCATTGTCCAAATGAGCTTGATAGTTGGTAACGGCTTCATTGGCAACATCCCGTTTTTGTTCTTTCATCAGCAAATCGAAATACCCTTGAACAGCTGCCAATTTCGTGGCTTGTTCTGTACGAAGCACTTCTTCTTGGGCTGATGTTTTTCCCAGTTTTGCCGATGCAATCGCGCCTTCCACTTTACCACCTGTATAAATTGGCAGGTTAACGTTAACACCATTACCAAAGCTATTATGATTGCCGCCCATAGACGTTTTGCTAGCGTGGCTGGCATCAAAGGAATAGCTTACGCTCGGCATCTTACCGGCTTTGGCTTCATTAATGGCGTATTCTGCGCTCTTTAGATCATAGCCGGCCATTTTGATATCGCGGTTGTAGTCCAGTGCCATCTGTACGGTCTTAGGCAGTGTCAAATCGACAGCCTGATTGGGCGATACACGGCCGACGGTAATTACCGGATCGACTTCATTGGTCTTAGCCCGTTGGGCTGCTGCTTTTTCTGCATGCTGCGCCGTCGTTTCGGCAATTTGCTGTGCCAATTCTTCGCGCAGTTCCGGCGTAATATCGACAGGACGCACGGCCTGCGCCGTCTGTACGGTCGGTTTTACATTAGCTTTCTTCGTTTGTTTTACGGCTTTCGCCTTTTTTGGCGTGTTGGCTGTCTGTGCTTCTACGCGTGCCAAATCTACAGGAACTACAGCGTCTGCCGCAGATACGGCTGCCGTTCCTAATGTTGAAACCATCATGGCGATGAGTATGTTTCTGTACAACTTCTTGTTCATCTTGGGTACCCCCATCATTAGTCTATTCTATCATCTTGCTGTATATCTTAAAATTGTATTCTAAAATACATAGTTAATACCATAATAATTGCCGCCATCTCCTCGGCTGAACGGATGGGTAAACTGCCCAAACAAATATACGTCAGGCATCACGCGGTACTGTGCCTTAATGCGGTACCGCCAATTATTGGGGTCATACCCTTCCAGGCTGAGACGAAACGGTCCGTCATGGAAAAAGTCCACACCGGCACCTAAATCGCCGTTGATAAGGCCTGCGCGGCAGTCAAACAGTGAGCCGCGGCGGCCGTACTGCAAATTGAAGCCCGTACCGTTTCCAATTTGTTCTGCGCCTATTTGAGCAAAACTATTGTCACGGTACACCCTAAAATTTACATGGGCACCTGTTTTCCCTTTTGTATCATTATACAACAAACCGCCTTCGCCTTGCACCTGCATGCCGCTGCCGCCGCCGAGGATTTTATTGACTTTCGTCGTAATTGCTGCTGTGTTGTGCAGGGTTGTTTGAATATCTGCCTTGCTCTGCGGATCCGTTGCCATATCTTCCATCGAATGGGCCACGCGGTCAAAGCGGTCTGTAATCTGTTTCATATTGGCTGCCATTTGGCGTACATTTTCTGATGTACTGCCGTCGCCGTCAATGCGCTGCATGGATTCATTCATCTGCGAAGTAATCGCTGCCATATTTGCCGTCATCTGCTGAATATTGCCGGCATTGGCATCCATCATGCCGCTGGTTTTACCTGTAATATTCTCGATGTTTTGAATGGTACCGCGCATAGCATTCTGCGTTTTGGCATCACCGATAACGGCATTGATATTTTTCACCATATCGTTGGCGCCGTTGATCAGCGTGTTGGCATTGTCCATGACATCATCCATGGTCTGTCCGGTGTTGCCGTCAATCGTATCGCCATCTGCCAATATATGATTTTTATCTTGCCCTGGTGTAATAGCCACAATCTTTTCACCCAGCAGGCCGTCTGTCGTAATAGATACTTTGGAATCTCGCGGCACCTCTATGCCTTTATCCAAACGCATCAATACATCGACGCCATCGCGCGATGGCGTAACTTTTTCAACTTTACCCACTGTAACGCCTACATAACGCACGGAATTTCCTTTTTGCAAGCCATTGGCATCTTTAAACACCGTATGCACTTGAAAGCCCGGTTTGCCAAAAATCTCTACATGCGCCAAGCTGAGAACTACACCTGTGAAAAGAAGGATAGCAAGCAAGGTGACAAATCCAACTTTGGCTTCTGTACTCCATTTCATCATATTGCTGTCTCACTTTCTCCGGGAAGTTCGCCGCCATGAATGAACTGCTGTACTTCCTGGTCCTGCGTGTGTTTGAATTCCTCTTTAGAAGCAATCAGACGAAACCGGCCGTCCTGCAAAAAAGCCAGCCTGTCCGCCACGGCAAACGCAGATGTCATATCATGTGTTACAAGAACAGATGTCGCTTGGAGATGATGCTGCATGCTGACAATCAAATGATTAATATCACGACATCGAAGCGGATCCAATCCAGCTGTCGGTTCATCATATAAAATCACTTTCGGATCCAGCGCAATCGCTCGCGCCAGACTGACGCGTTTTTTCATACCGCCGGACAAATCGTTCGGCATCATTAGCTCGATGCCGTCCAACCCTACCAAATGCAGTTTTTCCTTGACAATCGCTTGTATCTTTTCTTCTGTATATTTGGTGCGCTGCCGCGGGCCAAAGGCTACATTTTCACCGACTGTCATAGAATCAAACAAGGCAGAGTATTGAAATACCATACCCATCTGCCGCCGTACTTCATCCATTTCTTCTTCCGTATATTGCGTAATGTCTTCTCCATGAATCCAAATACTGCCGCTCGTCGGCTTTTGCAGGCCGATAATCAACCGCAGTATCGTACTTTTGCCAGAGCCGCTCGCTCCCAATATCGCCAAGGTCTCGCCATCATAAATGTCTAAATCAATATGATTGAGTACCACGCGTTCTCCATATGCAACGGTCACATCACGCAAACGAATCATAGGCTCTCCTAGTATAAAATAACGGATAATAAATAATTACAGATAAAAATAAAAATAATAGAGGTTACTACAGAACGCGTCGTCGCCTGTCCAACGCCTTCTGCGCCGCTTTTGGCATGCATACCTTCGTAACAAGCAATTAAAGCAATAATACCGCCAAAAAACATCGCTTTTATTAACCCATAGACGACGTCACTGACAGTAGTAAACAACTCTATAGAGTTGATATACGAAAAATGTGTCAACCCAGCGCCAAAAATAGCGACGGCATAGCCGCCGGCCGTTCCAATCAGGTACCCATAAAATGCTAGGATAGGTACCATGATGACACAAGCTGCAAACCGGGGTACTACCAAATACGCAACGGGATTGACGGCCATGCAGCGCAGCGCATCAATCTGTTCAGTAACTTTCATGGTTCCCAGTTCAGCTGTCATAGCTGCCCCTACTCGTCCTGCCACAACTACGCCGGTCAAAATCGGGCCCAATTCTCGTCCCATAGCAATAGACATAATGCCGCCCAAAGTAGACTGCGCGCCGTAGCGAAGCAGAATGTCAACAATCTGCAGCGTCATGACCATGCCGGCAAAAAGCAGCGTCAAGCTGACAATCGGCAAGGAATTGACACCCAAATGTGCCATCTGGGCCACTGTCAAGCGACGCTGAATCTTGGGAAGCTGCCGCAGTGTCTGCATGAATAAAATGGAAAGGACGCCTATTTCTTCAAATATATGAAGCGTAAAGCTGCCTATTTTTTCCAATACATGCTGCACAGACTACCACTCCTCCCAAGCTTCCTTCTTTTTCCTATTTTACTATACCATACTCTATCGTAAAGTAAAACAAGCGTCTGTAATTGTTAAAAAACTGTAAGAAAACTTAAAATTCATTTTGAGTTTTCTACAAGTAAGATAATAGCATTTTATCATCAAATTGGCAAGAAAAAATACGCTTTCTGCCGTCATTTTTACGCATCAGCATTTTATTTTTTCAGCATGACCGTTATTATGATATAATACGTAATGTAATGATTTTCTACATTATATTCTTTGTCAAATCGTGAAGGAGTGACGCACTATGAATGAAACAATACATACCTTACTAACTCGCCGCAGCATCCGCAGCTATACGAGCCAACAGATTTCAGAAGAAGATTTACAGCTGATTTTAAAAGCCGGCGAATACGCTGCCAGTGGTCACAGCCTGCAGCCTGTGACGATGGTTGTCGTGCAGGACAAAGACACCATTGCCAAACTGACAGCAATGAATGCCAAGATTTTGGGTACTGACGGTGACCCGATGTATGGGGCGCCTACCATTATTGTTGTCCTGTCTGACCCACATATTTCCCCGGACAATTACTGGTCTGACGGCTGCCTGGTCATGGGCAATCTCATGAATGCTGCCGCTTCGCTGGGACTGGGTTCTTGTTGGATTAACCGTGCCAAAGAAGAATTCGAATCTCCTGAAGGCAAAGCACTGCTCCAAAAATGGGGACTGCCCCAACATCTTGTCGGCATCGGACACTGCATTGTCGGTTACGCTGCTAAACCAGCTGCTGCACCCAAACCGCGCAAAACAGATTTTATAACATACGTTCGTTAGTCACTCACACGGCAGTTAACCAAGAATGTAATATGATACGTTTTGCCGCTGTATCTCTCTGTTCTTCTTTCAAAGTTTTTTTTATTTTTGTTTGAAGTAAAAAACAGAAACGGTAAGGCGACAAACTATACACATAAATCGGTATAGGAAAAGGGTTGTCATACAATGGGCTAAAAATCCTCATTGCATGACAACCCTTTTTTAGGCTATATACATATTATATATAGACACATATACTACATTCTATCGTATATATCCCGTGCCAAATAGGATAAGTCCGAAAGAGCCTGCGCTTCATCGGCAATACCATCCGCCATCAGACAGCAGACATACGGTGCATTTTCCTTCCAAACAATACCGCAATCATGATACAAGCCATCCAGTTCACCCGTCTTGTGGTCTACGCGGATCGTATGCGGAATCTGTGCCGGCAAAATGCAATTATCCTCCTGTTGAGAAAGAATCTGCCGCATAGCGGCATCTTCCTGCGGTCCCAAGCAGCATCCCTGTGCCAGACGCAGGAGAACATGTCCCATATCACTGGGTGTCGTTTTATTTTCCCGTCCGGCCTTTGCCGCATCAAAATCCATCATTTTTCGCTGCAATATCGTTTGCGTCATACCCTGTCGGGAAATTTCTTCATTGATCGCTTCCATTCCCAGCAAATCAATGAGCATATTCGTACATGTATTGTCACTTTCTACAATCATGTGCTGTACCAATTCCCGCACAGTAACCGGCGTTCCTTCCTGCTTTTCGCCAAAAGAGCCGCCGTCTACAGGATGCTGCAGCGGCAGTACGGCAGCAAACGAAAGCCTGCCGCTGCCAATCTGGCGAAAGGCCTGAATCATAATCGGTATTTTTATCAAGCTTGCCGATGGCATGCAGCGCTCGTTGTCCATAAAGGATTCTGCCGCCCCCAACGCTTGACAAAATACAGAGAGATTAAGAGGCTGCTGCAAGCGTTTCTCTTTTACCTGCTGCAGCCAATTCATATGCAGATTCATCCGTAACACTCCTTTATATATGCCGTGTATTCTGTCGCTTTTTTTGACAAGCCGGACAGTATCCGTACAGTTCCAGCTGATGTCCTACAACTTCAAACTGCGTTTCTTTTGTAACTTCTTTTTCAAATGCCGTAAGCGGGCAGTGAGGCAATTCTACAATTCTATGGCAGCTCAGGCAGATTAAGCGATGTTGATGTCCTACCGAACGCAAAGAAAAGCCGTATTTGCGAATATCCGGCAAATATGATTTTTCCGTAAGCCCTTTTTCTGTAAACATTTCTAATATTCGATAAATTGTCGAAACATTTATCGTTTTTCCTCGCTGCTGTAGTACTTGATAAATACTATCAGGCGTCAAGACGCCTGATTTCGCAAGTAATAATTGCAGCACCGCACTGCGAGCCTTTGTATTTTTTAATCCATACCGATGTAGATGTTCTCCTAAATCTTGTATTGCATCCATTATTTATCGACCTCCGCCAGCGGTTACTTCTTTATACGCAATAACTAACAAAAGCATAATCACTGATATAATTGCTGTTATCCCACCAGGAGCAGCATCAACCCAAAAAGAAATAAACAAGCTAATGATAATATCCAAAAAGCCAAACAGCACGGACAACTCCAGCGTTCGGCGAAATCCTTTTTGCAGCTGCAATGCTGTCGCTACCGGCAGGGCAATGAGAGAACTAATAACTAAAATACCTACAATGCGGATGGCTACAGAAATAGTGGCTGCGACAAGAATGGCAAAAATATAATTGATGAGTTTTGTCTTCACGCCGGCAATTTTGGCACCATCTTCATCAAAAGTCAGCATGACCAGTTGGGGATATAGTTTTATGATAGTCAGCAACGAAATAATGCTCAGCGCGACGACAGACCAAACATCTTCTTTCGTAACGGTCAGCATGCTGCCAAACAAGAAAGATTCCACATTAGCATGCACCAGTCCTGCACTCATAATAGTAATCGCAATCCCAACAGATAATGCCAAAATGATGACCAAAATAAGTTCGGCATAACGGCGGAATCGCTGCCGCAGCACTTCAATCAAGACACCAAAAACAGAGGTCAGACCAAAAGCACTAAGAATCGGGTTGATATCCAGCAGCAGGCCGACTGCTACGCCTGCCAAAGAAGCATGAGCTAGAACGTCACCAATCATGGAATATCTTCGCAAGACAAGAAACATACCAATCAATGGGCAAACCAACGAAATCAAGATAGCTACAATAAATGCGTTTTGTATAAATGCATATGCAAACATCACGCTTCCCCTCCCATGTTATCCGATACGTATTCACGAATATATTCTTGAGGTGAGCAAAAATGACCTTTGCCTTGAACAACATGAAACATCTTGGTCGAATTATGCACGGCAAATTTCAAATTATGTTCTACAGTCACGACAGTTACGCCATGTCGTTGATTCAATTCTTTAATAAACGGGTATAATTCCATTTGACTTTTTACATCAATACCTGTAGACGGTTCATCAAAAATAAGTAAATCAGGATGTCCCATTAACGCACGAGCAATCAATACTTTTTGGCATTGTCCCCCAGACAAATTACCGATGAGGACGTCTTTTAAGTGATATACATTCATTTGTTCCAATGCCTTGCGGATACAATTCTTATCTTTGAATCCCAAAATATGCCGCTGGCAATTTAATACTTCATATACCGTAATGGGAAATTGATTTAACGTATCAAATCGCTGCGGCACATATGCCGTATGCCGAAATGTACTGGTAATCGTCCCAGTACTCGGCGTCAGTAATCCTAAAATCAATTTAATCAGCGTACTTTTACCGCTGCCATTTTCACCGACAACAGAAATATAATCACCATCGTCAATATGCATATGAATATCTTGTAATAAATATGGTCCATGTTCATAGGCAAAAGAAACATGGTCTAGTTGTATCATATCAAATTCTCCTTATTATAGTTTTTTATTGGCAACAGTTGTATTATACCCATTTCAAAACGTAAATGCAAGGCATTTGCATTTATTGACAAATATCTCCATTGGTGCTATGATATCACCTGTGTTCGAGATGCAAAGCATTTGCATTTAAAACCAACCTATGAAAGGAGAAATGAAAATGAAAAAATGGTTTTCTTTTTTATGCTGCTTGATGCTACTGCTGGCAATGACATTATTAGCTGGCTGCAGTCCTGCAGCACCGACAGCTAAAGACAATGGCAAATTGAATGTCGCTGTTTCTTTCAATGCTATGAAAGAATTTACACAAGCTGTAGGCAAAGACAAAATCAATATTACTACGATTATTCCAGATGGAACAGAACCGCATGATTTTCAGCCTACAACGAATAACATGAAAGAGCTGCAACAAGCAAATGTATTTATCTATAATGGATTTGGCATGGAACCATGGGTCGAAAAAACGTTAAAATCTATAGATAAAAAAGATTTAGTTGCCGTCAATGCATCTCAAGGCATTGATCCTATCGTTCTAACAGATGAAAAAGAACGAAAAGAACATGGTAATTATGATCCCCATTGTTTCCTTAGCTTAGTAAACGCGCAAATCGAAGTCAAAAACATTGCCGACGCCTTAGCGAAAGCCGATCCGAAAAATGCTGATTTTTATCAAAAAAATGCAGCAGACTACAATGCGCAGCTCCAACAGCTCTATACGGAATATAAAACAAACTTCCAAAGCGTTCCGAACAAACAATTTGTTACGGGCCATGCTGCCTTTGGATACTTATGCCGTGATTTCGGACTGACACAAACCAGCGTAGAATCTGTATTTGCTAATGGTGAACCGACCACACAACAATTAGCCAACCTAATTGAATATTGCAAAACACACCATGTAAAAACAATTTTTACAGAAGATATGGTTAGCCCCAAAACATCACAAACCTTAGCAAATGAAGTCGGTGCTTCCGTCAAAACAATTCATACCATGGAAAGCGGCGAAGGCTCTGCTTCCTACATCGATCGTATGAAAGAAGATTTAGACGAAATATATACCAGCCTGCAATAAAAGGGAGATTATCTTGACTCGCCGTGAATTTTTTAAATTGTCATTTGCTGCGTTGACATCGTTTTCCATGATACCGGAATTACCAGTACTTGCAAGCGAAAATACCCAAAAAACTATCCTGCAGCCGTCGATTCAAGAAACCCATCTTACTTTTTCT
This sequence comes from Megasphaera sp., assembly GCA_050874545.1. Taxonomy (GTDB): domain Bacteria; phylum Bacillota; class Negativicutes; order Veillonellales; family Megasphaeraceae; genus Megasphaera. The sequence goes on from JBNMKW010000007.1 coordinate 9,453, forward strand.
GAAACTCTCATTCCAAGAAAGATAACTAATTTATTTAATTTTACATCATGTCGGAGGTACTAATCGCGAAGTTTCTGCTTCAGAAATTCATCAATGGCATTTGCAAAATGGCTGGTATTGGCTATCATTATGTCATTCACAAAGACGGTCATATTGAAAAAGGCCGTCCAGAAACCATGATTGGCGCTCATTGTTATGGATATAATCAAACCTCTATCGGCATTGTTTCCATTGGCAATTTTCAGACTGCTTGGCCTATAAAACAACAAGCAGCTAGTGCCGTTCATCTGTTAGCATATTTATGTCAACAGTACCATATTCAGCCCAATGCATCTACCATTGTTGGACATCGCGATTTAAATAATACTGACTGTCCAGGACAACACTACTATACATCATTGCCAACGCTTCGACAGGAAGTAAGAAAAAAGTTATCTTTTACATAAATACAAAAAGAATACAATATAACCTACACGTACAACAACATACCCAAAAGAGAGCTTGTGAAAATGTTTCATCATTTCACAAGCTCTCTTTTTTAGTATGTTATCCCCTATACGTCCCTATCTGTATTAATGACCTGCTGTCACTTTTTCTTCTACAGTTTTAGATACTTTTCTTTCCTGTAAATGTGCATAATATTTTTTCGTTTCTGCTACGACGACACCACTCAAACCAATAAGAGCAATCAAATTCGGAATAGCCATCAAACCATTTACAATATCAGCCAGTACCCAGATGACATCCAATTTAATGAAGGCACCGCAGGCAACGAGAACGATAAAAATCACACGGTATGGCATAATGCCTTTGACACCGACAAGATATTCTACGCAGCGTTCGCCATAATAGTTCCAGCCAAGAATAGTCGTAAAAGCAAACAACGTCAAACCAACGCAGAGAACCATGCTTCCCCAAGCAGGATATGCCTGCAGGAATGCCGAGTTTGTCAAGGCTGCACCGTTTAAATCCCCCGTCCAAGCACCGCTGACAACAATGACAAGACCTGTTAATGTGCAAATAATAATTGTATCAATAAACGTGCCGGTCATCGAAATGAGTCCCTGTTCAGCCGGCCATTTTGTCTTGGCAGCAGCTGCTACAATCGGCGCACTGCCCAAACCGGATTCATTGGAGAATACGCCGCGGGCTACACCATTTCGCATCGCCATGAGAACTGTAGCTCCCAAGAAACCGCCGGCAGCAGCAGTCGGTGTGAAAGCACAAACAATAATCTGTTCAACAGCTGCCGGTACTTTGTCATAAAACGCAATCAAAAAGCCTACTGTAGAAATGACATAAACAATGGCCATCGCCGGAACGATTTTAGAAGCTACTTTGGAAATCGACTGCAAGCCGCCAATCGTAACTGCGGCAACGACGATAGTCAAGACGACAGCCGTATATTCAACAGGCACGTTGGTTGCTAAATTCATGATTTCTACAATGGAATTGACCTGTGCAAACGTACCAATGCCAAAGAAAGCAACGAGAACACCAAAGAAGGCAAACAAGAATGCCAGCGGTTTAAATTTTTTGCCCAAGCCGTTTTCGATATAATACATCGGGCCGCCGGAAATATCACCGTTTTTATCTACTGTACGGTATTTGACTGCCAAGCAGCCTTCGGCATATTTGGTAGCCATGCCAACGAAAGCGGCCATCCACATCCAAAAGATAGCTCCAGGACCGCCGGCATGAATCGCTGTTGCCACACCGACAATATTGCCGGTACCTACAGTCGCTGCCAACGCTGTGCAAAGTGCTTTAAAGCTGTCTACATCACCATCACCCTGGTTTTTTGCCGTAAAAATAAGTTTCAACGCCCGCGGCAGTCTAAATATTTGCAGTAAATGCAAACGAATTGTCAGCATTAGGCCAGTCCCAATTAGTAATACCAATAACGGCGGTCCCCATACAAAACTGTCAATCGCATTCAACGTTTCTAACATAATTCCCTACCCCTTTACACTGTTATACGTATAAATAAATACAAAAAAACCTATCATCAGCATATCCTCTGAAGATAGGTCATCAAAAACAGCATACCAAATAAAGAATTATATCGATGCTATCCTCTGTCCTTTTGCCTGAGAGATTGGGAAAGAAACTTCTCATCCTTGCACCTTCGGCGCCCGATTAGGGACTCTCCAGAGTCGTGTCTGTACACGGTCCTGCCCACTGGACACCTGAGAGTTTGACTCCTTCGGTAGGTCATCTGACCTTCTCCCATGTACTTCGTCCACTTACTATGTGATTTGATTGGAATTATACGCTATCTTTTTCTATTTTGCAACCCCCTTTCTTACAAAAATGTATTGTGAATGGACATTTACATATATGGCATGCTAAAATTTATAAATTAGTTATCAAATTATTAGTAAAATTATTTTGAATTTCACGTATTTTTCTGTAAAAACGTGTGAAAAATAAATGTATCTATAAAAATAAAAAATAATATTACAAAAAAGTGATTCATGCACAGTACAGCTGTATCATGAATCACTTTTATAGGTTATAAACAAAATTTTATATCATCAATCGCCGCCATTGCAGTCTGCTGCCATTTCAGAGGCGTAACAGCAATGTGCCCATTGCGAACAGCGGCAACATCGCTGTTGTCCGGTGCTCCGTCCATATCAATATCACCAACAATATGATAGCAAATACTGCCATCTTTATCTTGCCGCGGTTCGATGACATTATGGTAAATTTGAACTGTTTGCGGCACTACACGGATATTATCCAGCGAAATTTCCCCTTCTGGCGGTACATTGACATTAAGAATACCAGGAAATTTTCCCTTGATGATCACTTTTTCTATCAGCTGCTGTATAAGCTGCGCAGTTTTGACACAGCGGTCTGCATCCATGGGATACATAGAAGCAGCAATCGCCGGTACTTGATAATACGGTCCTTCCATTGCAGCAGAAACAGTACCGGAGTATAGCACATCACTGCCCAAATTATAGCCGTTGTTAATACCGGAAATAAGCAGCTGCGGCCGATCTTTACACAAAAAATATTCCATAGCCATTTTGACGCAGTCCACCGGCGTGCCGGATATAGCAATTTCTCGAATCTTTGCATCATCCTGCGTTATTTCCCGGCAATATAATGGCTTGTTAATTGACATGGAATGAGACGCAGCACTACGCTGCCCATTAGGGGCTGCAATTGTCAGCCGATGTCCGCAGGCTGCCAGTTCACGTTTGAGTATCTGCAGTCCCTGTGCCCGCACACCGTCATCATTGGTTAGTAAAATATGCATCTATTTCTTATTCTCCTTACGAAGCAACGCCGCACTGTCATAAGAAACCGCCCGCGTATGCACGGTATGGCTCCATTTCATTTTATGACGGTCTTTAAATCCCAAAAAATTGACAGGAATCCAACTGTACATAAACAATGGATACACAATCAAATAGGCCCACGATTTAAGGGGAACCTTAATTTGCAGTAAAACAATAATCGGAATCAGGTATTGTCCTATACCGATAACGGTCCACATTTGTACTGGTACAATCTGATTTAAAATATTCGTATACAATGGAATATACGAATTGATATACGCCATAACAGCATAGAGCGTAGACATCATCATAAAAAACGGCTGTGACAGCGTAATAATCCCATCGAGCATACGGATGTTTCCTGTTTTTATACCGCGGGCAAACAATTTGGGAATAAATCGTTCACCACAGTCACATTGCCCCTGTGCCCAACGTTTGCGCTGTCGGCACGACTGCATGAATCCCAACGCTTTTTCATCATAAATAATCGCATCATGAGCCCAGCAGGTGCGCACGCCTTCCAGCAATACTTTCATAGAAAATTCCATGTCTTCTGTCAGACAATCACAGCCCCAGCCGTATTTGCGGACAATTTCCGTGGCAATGCACATACCCGTGCCGCCTAATGCCGTTGATAAGCCAATATTATATTTAGCCAAATGCCACATGTGGTTAATCAGCCAAAATGCAATGGAAAAGGTGCCGGCAATCCACGTGTCCGTCGGATTTTTAGCATCCATATATCCCTGAATGACTTGTTCTCCTTTGCAGAGATGATTATTCATTTCACGCAAAAATTCAGGATGTACCAAATTATCGGCATCGAAAACGACAAAAGCATCGTACTGCTTTTCCTGCGCCAGCATCTGCGAAAACATCCAATCCAGTGCATAGCCCTTGCCAACTTCTTCTGTGTTGGTTCGCACTTTGACAATCGCGCCGTGCTGCCGACATATTTCAGCTGTATGGTCAGTGCAGTTATCGGCTACGACATATACATCATACATATCTTTGGGATAGTGCAATTCTTTGAGATTGTCAATCAACTGTCCAACGACAGCTTCTTCATTATGTGCGCAAATAACAGCTGCAAAGGTATTTTTAGGCGCAACAGTTATTTTTTCTCTTCGCTTAATAAGGCCAAACATAGCCAAGATGAAGTAATACAATGTATAAAAAACAATGATTACTTGAACGGGTATCATGATGATATCCAATACATGTTCCATACATGAATCTCCCTATATGTCTAGTGAGCAGCGTTCATTGCCGTATTGACTAAGCCAAATACGATGTACAGCAAGAAAGGCATCGTAATAATTAAATGCCAATCAATAAAATACAGTACTAAAAGCCCAAACACAACGGCAACTGCCAACGCTGCCTTATGAAGCACATCCGGGCTGGCTCCTTTAAAATCGGGATTATGAATTTTACTGACCAGGTGATATCCTAAAGCAATAACGATAATACCAATAAGCCATGCTGGCAGCAGCGCATGCGTGCCTGCAATTTCACTGGCAATAACATAGGTAGCAATCAGGCAGCCCCCGTTTGGAATCGGCATACCCTGAAAATAGCCGTGAATCACCGTCGTGTTTAAGTTAAAACGGGCTAAGCGAACACCGCCGAGAGCTGCGTAAATAACAGCCGGAACGGCACCAATCCAGCCCAAATCCTGTAAAACATACGTATAAATCAAAAAAGCGGAAGCCGCACCAAAAGATACGACATCCGACAAAGAATCCAATTCTTTGCCAAATTCGCCGGCTACTCCCAATGCACGGGCTGTACGGCCGTCACAAGCATCACAAGCCATAGCCAGCAAAATGCAAATGCCGGCCCAGGCAAACATGCCGTGAAGCGTCATAATCATGCTCAATACGCCAAAGCCCAAGTTACCTGCCGTAAATAAGCAGGGTATTATATTTTTCATTTGACAATCCTCCCAATGATAGTTTCGCCGCCCCGTACATATTGCCCTTTTTTGACGGTGATTTCTACATCATCATGGACATATACTTCTGCACAAGAACCGAATTTGATCATGCCGTAGAGCTGTCCATGGGAAAGGGTATCCCCCAATGTGACCCATGATACAATGCGCCGTGCCAAAATTCCGGCAATGACAGTAACCAAAATATGCGTTTTATCATTCTCAATGCCGATGGAGTAGCGTTCATTTTCATACCCTACACCATCTTTATATGCTGGGCGAAAACGGCCGCACGTATACTGCTGAAAATTAATCGTACCTGCCAGCGGCGCCCGGTTGACATGCACGTCAAACACAGATAAAAAGATAACTATTTTTCTGCATTTGCCATTCATATACGTATCTTCATCTACGTCTTCAATAGCCATAACTTTGCCGTCGGCCGGAGAGACCAGCGCAGCATCATCCTGCGGGATAGTACGACGAGGATTTCTAAAAAAGTAGGCAAAATACAATGCCAATAATGCCGGGATTACTGCTGCATACGCATTGACAAAATAGCCAAGAGCAACAGCAATCAATGCCGGTACGGCAATAAATATATAGCCATCTTCAATTATAAAAGGTTTATTCAAGACCTCACCTCAAATCACTTGACACCTTTTCCCCATTTGACGGCTGCGACAAACTGGGGCAGAGCCAGCATCCGTTTAAAGCGGGTCGGTTCTTTTAATAGACGATACAGCCATTCCAACCGATGTTCCTGCATCCATTTCGGTGCCCGGCAGGCTTTGCCGGACAGCACGTCTAACGTACCACCTACACCCATGCAGACACACGGCCCCAATTCATAGAGATGGTCATGTATCCATTTTTCCTGTTTTGGCACGCCCAAGGCTACCAACAAAATTTGCGTACCGCCGGAGCGGATTTCTTCAATAATCTTACCTTCCTCTTCCGGTGTAAAAAAGCCTGAATGCGTACCTGTTATATTCAGCTTTCCTACCTGCTGCTGGATGTTTTCGGCTGCTTTTTGAGCTACACCTTCTGCGCCGCCAAAGAAGTAAACAGCCGTTTGGCGTGCCGCCGCTTCACGAAGCAGACTGCACGCCAAATCAACACCTGTTACACGCTGTTTAAATCGTTTTCCCTGCTGTTCTGCAGCCCACAGCACGCCGGCACCATCTGGTACAACTAAATCGGCATGCTGCAGAATACCTGCCAGCTCTTTATCAGATTGGGAACGCATTACCATTTCAGCATTTGCTGTCGCAATAGATGCCGCCCGGCCTTCATCAATGCATTTGAAAGCGACTGCAACGGCTTCTTCCATTGTGACATTCCAAATAGGGATGGATAAGATATCTATTGTACTAGTCACCATTATCCTCCGCGTATGATTAGTTTACGCTATAGTTCGGAGCTTCCTTCGTGATATTGACATCATGTGGATGGCTTTCACGAAGACCTGCTGTCGTAATTTGAATGAACCGCGTATTTTCAATCATTTCTTTAATATTGTGGCAGCCGCAGTAACCCATGGATGCACGCAAACCGCCGACCATCTGGAAAATCGTATCTGCTGCCGGGCCTTTATACGGTACACGGCCTTCAATACCTTCTGGTACCAATTTCTTGGCATCTTCCTGGAAGTAACGGTCTTTACTGCCTTGTTCCATAGCAGCCAAGGAACCCATGCCGCGGTATTCTTTGTAGCTTCTGCCCTGATAAATAACCGTCTGTCCCGGGCTTTCTTCTGTGCCTGCCAGTAAGTTGCCCATCATGACCACGTTGCCGCCGGCTGCAATGGCTTTGGCCATATCGCCGGAATATTTGATGCCGCCGTCAGCAATAATAGGAATACCATACCGCTGTGCCACTTTAGCGCATTCGTATACAGCTGTAATCTGCGGTACGCCAATACCGGCAATAATACGAGTCGTGCAGATAGAGCCAGGCCCAATGCCGACTTTAACAGCATCTACGCCGCATTCAATCAAGGCTTCCGTTGCTTCGCCCGTTGCAACGTTGCCGGCAATAACCGGCAGATGCGGATATGCTTTTTTGATTTCTTTCAAGGTGTTCAATACGCCTTGGGAATGACCATGTGCCGTATCAATAACGACAACATCGACTTTTGCTGCTACAAGAGCATCCAAACGGTCTGTCATATTGTGTGTAACACCGACAGCAGCAGCTACGAGCAAGCGGCCGTTGGAATCTTTGGCAGAATTCGGATATTTAGTAGCTTTTTCAATGTCTTTAATCGTAATAAGACCTTTTAAATTACCTTCGTTGTCTACAAGGGGCAGTTTTTCAATACGGTGCTGGCGCAAAATGGCTTTTGCGTCTGCTAATGAGGTGCCTACAGGCGCCGTAACCAAGTTTTCTTTTGTCATGATATCGCCGATACGACGGCTCATATCTTCTTCAAAACGCATATCACGGTTAGTAATAATGCCTACGAGTTTTCCATCTACGACAATAGGTACACCGGAAATACGGTATTTGCCCATCAATTCGTTGGCATCTGCCAACAAGTTGTCCGGATGCAGGAAAATCGGATCGATAATAATACCATGTTCAGAGCGCTTTACCTTGTCTACTTCGCGAGCCTGTGCCGCAATAGACATATTCTTATGGATAACGCCAATGCCGCCTTCACGGGCAATTGCAATGGCCATCGGAGCTTCCGTAACAGTATCCATACCGGAGCTCATAATAGGAATATTCAGTTTGATATCTTTCGTCAGATTGGTTGATACATCTACGTCTACAGGCAAAACGTCAGATTTTGCCGGTACCAGCAATACGTCATCAAATGTTAAACCTCTCATACCAAATTTATCAGATCTCATATTTGCACCTCTGTTTATAAAATATAAGAAATAGGGAAAGAGCCCTAAATAGCTTACCAACTATTATAACGGATATATCGCAATCTGTACATATTTTCAGTCATACTTTTCTAAGATTTTCTGTCAATTATTCCATAAACCTTGAAAATTTTCTCCAAACCGCTGTCGCAGCACATCGGCAATTTGTGTTTCATCTATCCTCGCATGTAAATATTGTACCGCACGGTCTCGAGCCGCAACCAGCAAATCAATATCTTGTACAATGTCTGCTGCTTTTAAATCTGGCAGCCCATGTTGAGCACAGCCAAACAATCTGCCGGCACCGCGAAGCAGCAAATCTTTTTCAGCCAGCGTAAACCCGTCGTGGATTTGTTCCATCCAGCGAAGACGCTGCCTTGTTTCTTCGCTGCCGCCTTTGGCCAGCAAAATACAGTACGCCTGCTGACTTCCCCGGCCTACACGTCCCCGCAGCTGGTGCAGCTGCGCCAGGCCGAATCGTTCGGCACCGTCGATGAGCATAAGCGTCGCATTGGGAACATTGACGCCGACTTCAATGACGCTGGTCGCTACAAGAAGGTCTATCTCACCGTTTTGAAAGGCTTCCATCACTGCTTCTTTTTCTTTACCTGGCATCTTGCCGTGTACAAGACCGCAGCGCCGCTGCTTGAAAACGTGGAGCCGCAGTTCATCATACAACGCTGTCGCAGCCTGTAAATCTACGGCTTCCGATTCTTCTACCAAGGGACAAACGACATAACACTGCTGGCCGGCCTTCATTAGTTTTTCCATAAAAACGTAAATCCGCTGCCGCATCGCTTCGCCTACGGCATAGGTTTTGACAATTTTGCGGCCCGGCGGCATGTCCCGAATCGATGACACATCCAAGTCACCGTACACAGAAAGAGCCAGCGTCCGCGGAATCGGTGTCGCTGTCATAAACAGCGTATGCGGTGCTTTTCCCTTGTGCTGTAAGGCAGCTCGCTGTTTGACGCCAAAACGATGCTGTTCATCCGTAATAACCAGTCCCAATTCTTGAAATGCCACATCGTCCTGAATCAAGGCATGCGTCCCAATAAGGATTTGGATAGTACCGTCTTTCAGTTCATCCAGCAGCCTGTTTCGTTCCTTAGTGCTCGTACGTCCTGTCAGCAAGGCTATGCGAACAGGCATATCATGAAATAACCGGCCAAATTCTTCATAATGCTGTACAGCCAAAATTTCTGTCGGTGCCATCAAGGCTCCCTGATAGCCGTTTTCAACAATTTTCGCCAATGCCATGGCCGCCACAACTGTTTTTCCTGAGCCAACATCGCCTTGCACCAGTCGCTGCATGGGCACTTCGCTTTCCATGTCATTTTGTATATCCAAAAACGCCTGTACTTGACCTTTAGTCAATGTAAAGGGAAGCTGCGAAACAAACTGCTTCAATAATTTTCCGTTGGGGCCGCATTTAATCCCCTGCCGTTTTCCCTCTTTGCGCCGGCGCAGCAGTAATCCCAGCTGCATGTCAAATAATTCTTCAAAAGCCAGCTGTTTTCTTGCCTGCTGTTGTTTAGCTCTCGACGGCGGAAAATGCATCCACACATAGGCCTGCTTGGTCTGCAGCTGCGAATGACAGGCTTTTCGTCCACCGTCCCAGCCCGGCAGCAACGAAGGATTGACCGCTGCCGCCTGCAGGGCCGCCTGTACTGTTTTGCGCAAGTCCGTCTGCCGCAGTCCGTCTGTCAAGCCATACACAGGCACAAGTCCCTGCCCTTCAGCAACTCCTTCTTCTGTTTCCGGCGTATTCATCTGCCGCCGGCCATATGCCCATTCCATTTTGCCGAATGCCGTAATAGTCATCCCCTGATGAAACCATTTTTTCTTAAAGGGCTGATTAAACCATGTCATTTCCACTGCACCGCTGGCATCCGCCAAGATTACCTTCAACAGCGTCATGCCTCGACGCGGCCGCATTTCCTGTATGCTGCGCACGGTACCGCAGATCAAAACCGGCTCCGGAGACGGCAGGGCGACTTCGGCAATTTGCTGAATATGGCTGCGGTCTTCATATTCTTTGGGAAAATACTGCAGCACATCCGTAATTGTATGAATTCCCAAACGGGCAAATAACGCTTCTTTGCGCGCGCCAATTCCCTTTAGTTGTCGAATTGAACAATCCATAAAAAAACTCCTTGTATTTTTCTCTTTTTTATTGTATCATATTTTGTAGACTTTTTTATAAATATAACTTGATTTACCCTATCTTTTATGATAAGATTTGTATGTTGTACTGTAGATGGTGCAGGGAGGTGTAACCAATGGCAAACTATTGCGAAATTTGCGGTAAGGGAACAATGAGCGGCATGAATGTCAGCCATTCCCATTTGAAAACGAAAAAAACCTGGAAACCGAATATCCAGAGAGTACGCGCTATCGTAGACGGCGAAGTAAAACGTGTTAACGTATGCACTCGCTGCCTTCGTTCCGGCAAAGTACAGCGTGATGTTTAATCCTATATAAAAAAAGATGATTCTTTACCGAATCATCTTTTTTTATTTATCCTTATGTATATACTGTCTTCCCCAAGAGCCGTTCAGCCATTTGAGCGGCTCTTTTTTCAATATCTTCACACTGCAAAATACTTTGCGGATCATTGGCTGTTTCCAACATAGCAAATTGCCCCGGCAGGCTAAAGTTTTTATTACAGTTCATAGCATCAATGACTTGTTCAGCCACTATATCACCGCCGCTGTACCCTGAAACAACAAGAGCATATACGTATTTCTGCGCAAAAGAATCAAACTCCAATCTAAACAACGCCGTCAAACGGTTAAAAAACGCGGTTAAATTAGCGCTCACGGCATCGTTATAATTAGGGCAAATAAGCATCACCGCATCAGCTGCCCGAATAGCAGGATATACTTTTTCCACAATGACCCCGCCGTAAAAACATTCTCCTTGTTCACCAAAATGACGGCAGGCCTCATAGCTGCAGCCGCGGCAATCAATCACCGCCCCATTGCGCAGTGATATTTCTTCCACGTCCACAGCGCCGCGCAAATGGCGACGAATCATTTCCCACAACAGCAGCGTGTTGGATGTCTTGCGACTGCTTGCATGCAGTACTAAAATACGTCGTATCGGCTTGGCCGCTGCTTGAGCCGTTATTGCAAAAGAGCAAACTTTCTGCACCAGTCTTACCACGCTTTCCTGGTATGCCTGCAAATTCGTCAAGCCTTGAATTTTTGCCTGTGTATTAAAATTGTACAAGGAACCTGTCGCTTCCACCAATGGCTTGCCTGGAAATGCGCAGCCTGCTTGATTCGCTAAAAAAATCAGTTCCCGTCCCATTTTTTTCGTAAACCATTCGCCAGGACCATCGATGAGTACGGCGCCGCACCAGCCTTGCAAACATAATGAATGGGTTGCCAGCCAGGAAATCAACCGCACATAAGAACAGCTCCATCCTCCCGGCGGCAGCGCAACAGCAAAAAGAACGGCTCGATACGGCAAACCTGCCGGTCTAGGTCTGCAAGATGAAATAAAGTCACTTTCATTCTCATACAAAGTGTACGTTTGGCCCTCCAGCGCATATGCAAGAACCTGCTGTATGCGCGTAACAGAGGAATCATTCCAGCCAATCTTTACGATATGAAGCATAGCCTCCGCTCCCTTCTCCTCACGGCAGGCGGCAGAGATTAAGATAGGATCGCTTCAGCCGTTCATACAACGGCGCGCAGACGGCCACATCTTCGTACAGCACGCCCTGCTCATCGATTCTGTTTTTGATGCCGAAGAAAGCTCCTCGTTCTGCATCACCAAAATACAGCGACCCATAGTGCCACTGATGCCGCAAAGTCAATACAATAGAAATTGCCGCTGAAGACAATGCTGGCGCAATATACGGCTTATATCCCAATTCACGCACAGCCATATTGGCATGAATTACCTTTTCCGTCAAAGCCTTAGATACATCATCATGATAGGCAATAATGCTGTCTGCCAACACTAAATCATCGCCGTGCGGGCCAAAAGCTCTCCCTTCTGACAAGTAGAGGGCAAATTCCGGATTTCGTTCGGCATAGTACGCCGCGCGGGCATTCATCACACCCAGTCCATATCCTTGAATTTGCGAAGGTGCCAGTCCAGACACCTGCCAAAATGTCTTGCACAATGGATCGACAGGATCTGATACGATGCAGACCAACCCTTTAAATGAGGCAATTTTAGCTAAAGCCGCAAAATAAGCAGCCAAGCCCCGATTCGCTTCCAACTGTGCCATCCGTACATCGCCGTTAGTCCCCAACGGAGGCACGCCTTTGCTGGCACAAAAAATAAAGACATCGCAGTCAAACAACTGAGATTCTTCCACGATTTTAACAGGGGGAAGTACCGGCATGTCACTGCCAACAAAACCGGCAAACGGGTATCGCACCTGGTTGATTTCCATTTCCAGCCGCTGTGTATTTTTGGCGTTCAAATCGCAAATTCCAATTTGGCTGATAATATCAGTCCCTAAAAGACGCAGACCAATGAGCATTGTTGTTCCCACATCGCCTAATGCCAAAATATGAACCCGGTATTTTTCCTTTCCCAAGAGATTATACGCCGTCAGCGGCAATGGGTCTGACACACCAGCTGCTTCCGGTAAATCATGAATAAAGTATTGAATCATAACATTACTCCTCTTTCTGCATGCGGAAACGCACTGTCCCCCCACTGCAGCCGCACCAGCCTTTCTATATCATTTTCAATAAAGCGAGTCGGATCCATATTTTCATCAAATTTAACGCCTATATCAATGTCCGGTATACGGGGATAAGTGACCACTTCGCCAAGGCGTTTTAGCGTCAGCCGTTTTTCATACGTTTCTTGATATACTTCCTGCAGCGTATGCATAATCTGTGCCGCATTTTGCAGGCACGTCAGGGAATATAAATAATTGGCCTGTACGTCACCATGGCAAATAAACTGCGGATTGACATACGGCAGTACCAAATTAACAGCCGGATTACTATCATAACCGCTGTAGTTGTGCGCATTATCAATGCTGTCGCCGCCAATAAAAGGATAGCAGTCTCTTTCATTCAGCCATAGTTCTAATGTCGGCAGAAAATAGGCTCCTTCAGCCTGAATATGCTTTTCAGCCATCATATCCATTGCTTGTCCTGTCATTACACCTACTAATACCTTTTTGATAGCAACGCCGTTTTTTTGCAAATACGGTGTCAGCATACGCATACGGTGGCCTTTATGCAGTAAGTCATCAATAAGAATCACCGGCCTGTTAAATGATTTAATAGTTTTCACTTGATTTTCAACAGGAGAATAATGATGCGACTCAGCAATTGTAAACGATTTGACCCAACGATCAAAATACTTGTCAATATGCAGACTTTTGGTGACAGTATTGGGTACTAGGACATCACTTAATGCTTTGCCAAACGGCACAGACATATAGGGGCCGCGCCGCTTCTTTTTATCTTCTATAATAGAAACACCATTAATTTCGGCCACTTTATGAATAATTTTATGATACACAGCACTCATCGTAAAAGACAATAGCAATTTCCCCGGATACAGCCTGTTTAGTACAGCCAACAGCTGTTGATGTGCCCGGCTAATCGCCTGTCGTACACGGGGATTTTTATTAAAAGGATTTTTAATTGTAGTTTCTACATCCCGGAAAATAACAATCGGAGATTTCATGTCCACAGCGTACAACGGATGCTCTCCATCAGGTGCAATATTAATAAATCCTTGTTGTTTAAGTGCCGTAATAACGTCGTCGTCATATCCAGCTTCTTCATCTGCCGGATGATATACCGCATAGGTAAAATCGCGTGCAATTAATTCTGTCAGCAGTTCCGTAATCATAATCTGGCTGACATTATCAATACTTGCTGCGTCATTGGCATATAAAAACCCGATGCAGGCAATACTGCCGCCAGCAGCACGACGGATATGCGCTGCCGCTTCTGTACTGCCAAATTCTTTCAGTAAATCCCGTGTGCCGACACGATGCACCGCCCCATACGCTATCATCGTCTTTTGCGGTCCGGCATCATCAATATAAAGCGTCCATACCGTCTCTTTCTCTATATATCGGTCCAGAATATCCGTCGCATATCCTTTTTTCCACAACTCACCGCAAATAGGCCACAGGCTTTCCGCTCCCCGCGGTTTAAATGCGCCAATACCAATTTCACGAGCCTCCAGCACATGTTTATATGCCGGTTCGCGGAGGTACATATTGTTATCATAGATAAACTGTTGAGCTGCCGCATCAATAAGATTGGAAATATCCCTGTTTAAGTCAATGTTTTCACGGATTTTCGTGGAGCTAATATCTTCATAAAACTTGTCTAATGTCAACTGAATTATCTTGCCTGTTATGCCGCATCCTGTTATTTCCGTGGTTTTTGCTCCGCTTTGCCGTGTTTCTCTGGCAAAGGCAATATGATTTACAGTATGGATAGAGTCTGTTTCCGGTTTAGCTTTATACGCAGACGCGTTTAGAATCACATCCGTTCCTACTGCAATATACAGCTCTTTTCCAGCAAAAATCGTCTTCAAGTGATGAATATCCTGCGGATTAGCAATATTAACTGGAATATCATCAGGAAACGGATATATATTTTCTTCATCAGCCACAGACATATTCATAATTTTACGCCGCATCAGCCGGGGCTGGGTATGTTTAGACCAAGAAAATTCATCCAAAGCCAAATATACGTCAAATCCCAAATCACGAATTTTGCAGGCGACCGCTTTATGTCCCAAACTAAAAGGATCAAATGTCCCCGGATAAAAACATGCTTTGCGATGAGCCGTAAAAGAAAATGCGCCTTTTTCAAATTGATGCTGCCCAATATAGCGGTACATGTGATTGAGCACGGAAGCATTACTGTAAAAATCCAAGCTCTCTTCTGGATTTTCGTCTAAAAGAACCAGTATTTTTTTATAACAATGAGCAAAGAGAACATCTTTTTGTGGCAGCGGCATCTGCGTGCTGCTAAAAATAAACTTGCCTATATCACGAAATGCATCCCGGCTCAATTCTTTATTGTAATGTGCATACGCTTTTAGCATAATGTACAGCAGCCGCTGCTGTCGCTTTTCATGACGGGCCCCATCTTCTGGAAATACAGCAGCAAAGGCAGTAAAATGTTCTAAAATAACGCCTACTGTATGGACCATTGACGACGCCAGCGGAATATTAGCTGTCACGATTTGCGAAGCTATCGTACTGATAAATTCATCAAATTCCTGCGGCGGCAGTTTAATAATCATGCGTCCTAAAAACTCCGGCATGTATTTGGCTATCTGAGGATCACCAATTTCCAATCCGTTAAATAATTCTACTGCCAATTCATTGCGCTGCGAATATGTCATTTTATCTGCAATGCGCAGTAAACTTTCCCCGGCCGCTTGACGAACAAAAACAGTTTCGCTGACCTTCAGCAGGTTCGTTAGATGCATGCCCAAATGCATAATGTCGCCTTTACTGCACTGGTCATCTGCATACCGCATCATAAGTTCTATATTAGCTACTTTGACAACCCAATGTGTTCCCATTTTCAAATCAATTAAAAATAGGTTTCCTTCTCTTTCCTCAAACTGACAGCGTTCTGATGGCAAGTTCATACACTGCAGCAGTTCCTGATAATATCGCTCACAAGTATACGCAGGCAACACATGGCGTGCTGTAATCAATGCGGCAATACGTAAATTATACGAGCCATTTGCAAGGGCCTTCAAGATAAAATGCTGTGCTGCTTCTACAAAACTACTGCCGTTTGTTGTCGTATCCATATCGGCCAAGGCTTTCAGCAATATAATATATTGTTCGTCTGTATACGCATCGGTGCTGTAATATGGCTTCAGATTACTAATATACCCTGCCTTATCCGCTGCAGAACAATGTGCCAGCACAGAATTGACAAACGTACTGAAACAGTAGCCAATCCATTGTTTGTGCTGCTCTGTAAATCGAATTTCCGGATACAGAATCATCTGTACATACTGTGCAAACAGCGATGCATTCGTCACTTTCTTATGCGGCAGCGATACACCCTGCGGCAGCTCTTTCGTGTATGTGTCATTGAAATCAGCAATAATGCGCCCCATAAGAGCTGCCGCCTGCATGCGGATATCGCCCTCTTTGTGAGATAATAACTCATACAAAAACTTCAATAATATTACTTTTTGGTGTTCTGTCATATACGTAGAATATTCTTCAAAAATTCCCGTATATGTGCGAATATTTTTCCACAACCGTTCACTGCGTGCGGCTTCAAGTAATTTGCCAAAATCACTTTCATCCCGAAACAGGCTCATCAGCCGAATATTGTGGTCAATTGCCGCATATTTTAATTGATCGACTACTTCTTGTCCGTCCAACAGTACTTTTTCTTTGACAGCTTGTTGTCTTGGTACTACCGAGCGGTTTGAAAAATCAGCAGGCAGTTCCACACATACGCCTTGTTCTTTCATAAATTGCTCAAAGTCTGCCAACTTAGCATATACCTTTTGATACCGCTGTCTTTTTGCATCATCTACATGGTCCAGCTTGCTCAAAATAACGTCAAATGCTTCTGCCAGGGTATAAAAATGAATGATTTCTTTTCCCTGTGTATTACGGGTGCTCTTTACCCGAAAATCGGCGTATATCAAAAGAAGCGATTCAACGGACAAGTTTTCCAATTCCAAATCCCAAACAGAATGATTGGCTGCAATATGACCGATGCTGGATAATCCGTTATTTTGACACCATATGCCCGTATAATAATAATGTAAGTAAGGGACTCGTTTTTCTTCATTTTTTTTACAACCGTATTTTCCCAAGTCATGGCAAGCAGCCGCTCCGGAAATCAATGCCGTATCCACAGGAACTCCGACCTTAGCCAGTTGCCGCGCTGTATACACGGCCGTGTAATGAACGCCGGCAATATGCCCTAACGTATTAAACGGAGAAATATCTGCACCAATACGCATAAATTCATAGATATATTCATCTGCAAAAATCCGTTTCATCACAGGATATTCCTGTGTGTATCCTTGCCGGATTATGTCCTCATAAGGCAAAAAATGAAACTGTTTAGTAGGATTAAACGCATTGTTTCTTTCTTCATATCTATATAATCCACGTAAAATCTGCATAAAAAGCAAACGGCCCAGTCGATACGGTTCCGCATCCCCATGCATAACAGGCGTCCCATCCCAGCATGTCCACTGTGCTCCCGTACTGGGAAATAAACGTTCCAGTACATGACAGTAGCAATATGCCAGCCAGCCGCCTGCAGGGACTTGCTGCCATACGGAAGCTGTCTGCAGAACCTGAAGGACAGCGGGAGAATAAAACCAACCGTCTTCACTGCGGCATGCCAGCAATGCTTCTGCTTTTTGAGGCAGCTGCAACGTCTGTATCCACTGCCGCATATCCTGTCTGTCCAGTCCGGCTGCCTGCAAAAACTCAGATTCTTGCAGTGCCTGGCATATCATTTCATAGATAGCATTCGTTTCCTGTGTCATTGCCTTGTTCTCCTGTAAAATACAAGAATCTCGTATATAGTATAAAAAAAAAGACGCCAAATGGCGTCTTTTCTTTATGCCATTTTATTCGTGATACAGCTCTTTATTGCGTTTAACAATTTCCATAACTAGATTAGCTGTTTCTTCAATTGCCTTTGAAGATACATCAATAATCGGACAATGCAGTCGACGCATTACGCCCCGCGCATAGGTCAACTCTTCATTGATGCGTTCAATATTTGCGTAGTTGGCATTCGAATCCAAGCCCATACTGCGCAGCCGTTCCGAACGAATAAAATTCAATTTAAATGGATCAATAATCAACCCGACAATTTTTCGTGCCGGTACTTCAAATAATTCCGGCGGCAGCGCCACTTCCGGCACCAACGGCAAGTTGGCCGCCTTGACTCTCTTATGCGCCAAATACATAGACAACGGTGTTTTAGACGTACGGGATACGCCAACAATGACGATGTCTGCCTTCAAAAATCCCATTGGATTTTTACCATCATCAAACTTAACAGCAAATTCAATAGCTTCTACCCGCTTAAAATATTCTTCATCCAACTGATGAATCATTCCGGGTTTAGTTGTCGGTTCGGTCTGAGTCAAAGTGCCTACGCCAGCCAGCATGGGACCAATAATATCAATCGCCGTAATGTGAGCAGCATTTGTCAAATTTTTTAGTTTGTTGCGCAGCACCGGTGAAATAATCGTATAACAAATCATAGCCTGATTTTCTACGGCTTTCTGCACCAAATCCTCGACTTGCTGTTCTGTCCGTATATATGGCATACGTATAATATCAAATTCCTGCTTGTCGTATTGACTGGCTGCTGCTCTGGCAACTCGTTCGGCCGTATCCCCCAATGAGTCTGAGCAGGCATAAATAATGGGTTTGCTCACGTTATGTTCTCCTTCCTAAGCCGCATTCCACAAATAAACGAGTAATATTCGTCTTAGATATTCGTCCTACAATCTGTAGTTCTTTGCGTTCTTCATCATCCGTATCCATGACACGAACAACCGGCAGACAATCTACTTCATACTCAATCATCCGCTGCGCAGCTACTAATGCCTTTTCATGTGGCTGCACATAAATCAGCTTGCTAACAGGCGTCATGACCATCCGTACTGGCAGCGCCCGCAAATCATTATTGCCCATAGCCGTTTTCAGTAAATCTTTACGAGATACTACGCCAGCCAGTATATTGTCTGTTCCTACGAATACTGTACCGACGTCTTCTGTAAACATCGCAATAATCGCATCATACGCACTAGTATGTTCTCCCACAATAACCGGCTGCGAGAGACACGTTTCAATATGAATATCCATAATAGCTTGAGATAACAAATCTTTTTCTTGGTCACCCACAAAAAAGTATCCCAACTTGGGTCGTGCATCAATCAGCCCCAACATTGTTAAAATTGCCAGGTCAGACCGCAGTGCTGCCCGTGTAACATGGAGCTGATTAGCTATTTTCTGCCCAGTAATCGGACTGCTTTCTTTCACAATACGCAAAATCGTTTCTTGCCGTTCCGATAGCATATCGCGGTTTCACCTCCCAGAGTACAATAATATGACCATTTTCACCATTATCATATCACATTTATTCATTTATGTATACTATTTAAATGGATATACTAAAAAGACGGGTCTAAAGGAATTCATCGCTTCTTTAGACCCGTCTTTTATATCAATTATATCAAATTACCACGTATAATCTTCGGTTTCTGCACGACCTTTTCCAGTCAGAGAATCCATTAGAATACGCTGTTCAATTTGTGCAACATGTTTGCGTGTTGCGACAACAGCATCCGGATTGACAGAAATAGAATCAATGCCGCTCTTTACAAGGAATTCTGCAAAATCAGGATATACGCTCGGAGCCTGGCCGCAAATCGATACTGTTTTGCCGTCTTTATGCGCTACGGCAATCAAATGACGAATCGCTCTCTTGACAGCCAAGTTGCGTTCATCAAAGAGAGGCGCAACGGTTTCGTTATCACGGTCGCATCCCATAATAAGCATCGTCAAATCATTGGAGCCAATCGAATAGCCGTCAACAAATTGATTGAACTGATCAGCCATAATAATATTCGATGGGATTTCCGCCATGAGCCATACCTTAAAGTCCGGACCACGGTGCAGCCCTTCTTCCGCCATAATGTTGACAATTCGTTCCATTTCATCGACACGACGGCAGAATGGAACCATAATATTCAAATTCTTAAAGCCGTATTCTTCCCGTACTTTGCGGACAGCCTGCAGTTCCAACTTGAAAGCTTCAATATATTTAGGATCATAATAGCGTGAAGCACCGCGCCATCCTAAAAGGGCACTGCTTTCCTGCGGTTCATATGCATCGCCGCCTTTTAGATTGCGGTATTCACTGGATTTAAAGTCGCTAAGGCGAAGCGTTACTGGACGCGGAGCCAAGGCCTGGCAAACTTTGCGCATGCCGTCAGCCAACTGATTGACTACACGATCGGACTGGCCAATTTCAATCAGATAGAGCGGATGTTCATGAATAAAGGTCGTCCAAATAAACTCTTCCCGCATCAAGCCAATGCCGTCACAAGGAAGTTTGCCGTATTTTTCAGCCAAATCCGGGTTACCGAGATTCATGTAAATCTTAGTTCCGGTAATTGGTGCCGGTTCTGCTGTCACTACAGTTGTCGTTCCTGCCGATGCAGCTTCTTCTTTTGGTTTAACAATATCGGAAACGATGCCGGCATATACAATGCCGTTCGTTGCATCAACGGTAATTTCCATGCCGTCTTCAATCGTTGTCGTCGCTTCTACACTGCGGCTCTTAGTACCAACAATACACGGAATTCCCAATTCACGGCTGACAATAGAGGCATGGCAGGTCATGCCGCCGGCATCTGTTACAATAGCCTTTGCCTTTTTCATCGCCGGTACCCAGTCCGGCGCGGTCATCGTCGTGACAAGAATTTCGCCGTCTTTGAATTCAGCAATCTGAGCCGGATCCAAAATAACATGCGCTTTACCAGCAGCACTGCCCGGACTTGCCGGCAGCCCTTTAACAACGACACTGCGTTCCGTCGTCACAGCTGCTTTTTTCTCTTGTTTTTCTTTATTTTTCTTAGACCAAACCGTTTCAGGCCGAGCCTGCAGCAGCCATACTTTATTATCTCGTTCATCAACGCCCCATTCCATATCCATGTAGCAGCCATAATGCGCTTCAATAGCTTTGGCATACGTTGCCAATTCTTTTACCTGTTCATCAGAAATAACCTGTTTTTTCTGTTCAGCTTCAGGAACAAGCTGTTCTTCGCAGTCGCCGCCCGGTTTGCGCACTAATTTAATCGGTTTCGTATTAACCATTTTAGAAAGAATCGTTAAATCATCCTTCCGAACCTTGAAATTATCCGGCGTAACAGTACCCTGTACTACATATTCACCGAGACCCCAAGCCCCTTCAATCGTAATGGTCGAATCATCGCCGCTTACCAAATCTACCGTAAACATAACACCGGCAGCTTTGGAAAATACCATCATCTGAATGGCTGCGCTCAAGGCAACAGACAAGTGATCAAATCCTTTTTTCGTGCGGTAATATGTCGCGCGGTCCGTAAAGGTTGAAGCATAGCATTCTTTTACCTTTTGAATGACCATATCTGCTCCCTGAACGTTTAAATACGTATCCTGCTGGCCGGCAAAACTGGCATCCGGCAGGTCTTCCGCCGTTGCGCTGGAACGTACTGCAACAAAGGGATTTGCTTCTCCTACTTTTTTGCCTAATTCTTCATAGCTTTTCCGAATGGCTTCTGCCAAATCATTCGGCATATCTGCCGCACAGATAGCTTTGCGAATATTTGCCGTAACTTCACGGAGCTGGATGGGATCTTCTACATCTGTCAGATCCTGCAGCAATTCTTTTATTTTCGTATCGAGTCCGGTAGCGTGCATGAAATAGCGATATCCTTCTGCCGTTGTTGCAAACCCATAGGGTACAGGCACGCTGGTCTGTGATGTCAATTCCCCCAAAGAAGATGACTTGCCGCCAACCAAGGCTACGTCACCCCGACGCAGTTCATCGAACCATAATACAAATGCTTTCTCTCTATCCATTGCCATATCCCTTTACCTCCCGCGATAGTGTGTATACTAATTAAAGTATTTTCATCATTATAGTACCCTATTAGTCTAGTCTTGTCAAGATATTTTTCCCATTTATGGTATATTATTTTCTAAATACATTACACTGTTTTGTGCTTTACTATATATATATCAATTATTTATACTTTTAGTACTATATCCAGCGCAGACCGTACTGCCATGCTGCAAAAGTATCTGCACACATATAGGCTTATAAACATGAATATGCTATAATAAGAAATTAGTAAAGTTTATTTATGTCAAACCATACTGAAAACGAGTTTGGCATCGTCTGCGCCCATTCGTTTGGCGCCCTTTGTCACACCCGCTTGATATTAGGAGGATATATGTACACACCCAGACGCAGAGCAAAACATGCTAAAAAATCAGGGCCGTTTCACCGCATCCGTCTCTTGATAGCCTTCTGTTTTGTTGTGGCTGCCGGTCTTGTCTTTGGCTACATCTTTGCAGCATATCAAAGCCTGCCGGCCGTCAATAATAACATGAGGCCAGCTGTATCATCGCAAGTTTTTGATATTCATGGACGGCTGATTACAACCCTTCATTCTGACCAAAACAGACTGCCAATCGATATCAATAAAGTACCGGCCAATTTACAAAACGCCTTTATTGCCGCCGAAGACAATCGATTTTATGACCATATCGGCATCGACCCTATCGGCATCGTTCGCGCAGTCATCACTAACTTCACCAACCGCGGCATTGCCCAGGGGGGCAGTACCATTACACAGCAGCTTGCCAAAAACGCGTTTCTTTCACAGGAACAAACACTGAAGCGTAAAATACAAGAAGCTATGCTCGCTTTGGAAATCGAACGCAAATACAGCAAAAAAGAAATTTTGGAAATGTATATGAATCAGATTTATTTCGGGCAAGGAGCTTATGGTATTCAAACGGCTGCCAAAACTTATTTTAATAAAGACGTCGGCGATTTAACACTTAAACAATGTGCTATGCTGGCCGGTCTTCCCAAAAGTCCAAACTATTACTCGCCATTCAATAATTTGAATGAAGCCAAAAACCGCACTAATACGGTAATCGACCAAATGGTCAAATACGGTTATATTTCTCAGGCTGACGGCGAAGCCGCTAAAGCGGATGATTTGGAATTAACCAAGAAAAAACAGACATCAGAAAACGCAGAAACAGCGTCCTTCATTGACTATGTGTCACAGCAAGTCGCTGCTAAATACGGCGATGATGCACTCTATAAAGAAGGCCTGAAAATTTATACGACAATGGATGCTGAAAAACAGCATGCCGCTGTACGAGCACTGCGTCATTTACCAGATAATTATCGAGATAAAAACGGTCTTCTGCAGCCGCAGGCAGCCATTGTTTCCATTGACCCTAAGACAGGCCATATTCTAGCTATGGTTGGCGGCCGCGGTCAAGACAGCTTTAACCGTGCCAGCATGGCTGTTCGCCAGCCTGGTTCTGCCTTTAAACCTTTTGTTTACATGACAGCACTGCAGCATGACATGACACCGTCTACTACAATTGAAGATAAACCAGTTACTTACGGCGGCTGGAGTCCGCAAAATGCCGGCAAGAGCTTCAGCGGTACGATGACTCTAAGCGACGCTTTAGCCAATTCGGTCAATACGGTTGCCGTTCAGCTGGCTGATAAAGTCGGTACAAGCCGCATCATTGCTAACGCTAAAAAGATGGGTATTACCACATTGGATAAAAAAGATGATAACTTAGCGATGGCCTTAGGCGGGCTAACACGCGGTGTTACACCTCTTGAAATGGCAAGTGCATATGGAACGTTCGCCAATAAAGGGGTACATGTCAAACCGACTGCCATTATAAAAATTCTCGATAGAAACGGCAATGTCATTGAAGACGAAACATCACGCAATCACAACGAAACAAAAACACAGGTCATGACAGAAAAAGAAGCGTATGAAATGACCTACATGCTGGAGGGCGTTATCACACACGGTACCGGTACGGCAGCTGCCATCAGCCGTCCGGCAGCCGGCAAAACGGGGACAACAGATAACAACGTCGATGCTTGGTTCGTAGGGTATACTCCAGATATTGTAACAGCTGTTTGGATTGGCGACGACACCGGTGCGCATAGCCTGGGCGAAGTATACGGCGGCACGATTCCGGCAGAAATTTGGCGTGACTACATGTCTTCTGCTACAGAAGATTCTAAGTCTTCTGAATTCTCCGTTCCTTCAGGCATGGAACGCATAACGGAACAGCCAAAAGAAGAAAAGAAATCTGATGCCAAAGATGACACGGCAAAGAAAAAATCTGCCGCACAAAATAAATCCAATCAAGACAGACAAAAAACATCAGATACGAAGAAAACACCATTGCAGGCTGTTCGCAACAATAAAGAACTATAACGCATCACTGCCAAAAATACAAAGACTCCCATATGCCATAGCAAAAAATAGCATATGGGAGTCTTTGTTATAAAGATTGTCTGTACTCACGCCTCTCGTCTAACTTTTTTATAACAGCGTTTTGCAGCACTCTTTCTCCTTATGCGCCAGTACACATAGGCTGATTAATCCTGCTGCGGCAGCAACAGCGCATTGTTACAACGTCTAGTATTAAATATGCATCACAAAAAAATGGCTGCAACAAAATGAGATATTTAAATCCATTTTGTTGCAGCCATTTTACATGCCGTCCAACTATACAGAACTAATGCTGAGCCGGGGCCGTAACTGTTTTTTCTTTTTCCATTTCCATATCTTCCGCTTTAATCGGATTGTGGGATAACGCGCTGATTCCCAAGAACATGCCGCCGCAGACAATCCATTCTGCATAAATGACATGCGGCAGAACGCGAACGGCCGGCACAAACATCCAAGCTACTAAAACAACAATAGATGCTATAATCGTATAAAATGCGGCTTCTCTAGCGCAGTATTTAGGAGCATACATCGTCATCAGTACGATAACGCCAAATGCAGCCATCAAGGAAAGCCCTGCCATCAACGTAGCAATAATGCCGCTAATAGTTAAGGCGCCGCACAAAGTCAGCAATCCTAACAACACAACAGAAATTCGCGTAATGCGCATATATTTCGCATCAGACATATTCGGTTCAATAAACCGTTTATGAATATCATGAGAGTACAATGTAGCTGCCGATAAAAGCAAATTGCAGGCCGTGCTGACATCTGCAGCCCAAAGAGAAGCCAGCGTAACACCAGCAATCCACGGATTCAGCGACATAATCAATTTGGGAAGTGCTGTAGTCGCGGAAATATTGGGATAAATTTCTGCCGCAATTACGCCAAGGAAAGCGGCAATAAATCCAACAGGAAGCATTACCAAACCGCCAATAATAAAACCTTTCCGAGCCGTCTGTACGTCTTTGGCACCTAAAGAAATCTGAATAATTGCCTGTAATGAAAGATTTACCGTAATCAAAACAACAATCCAAGTAATAATGGTCATCGGTCCTACACCACTGACAAAATCAAGCGAATGAATTGTCGGTGCCTGAATCGCTACAACATCAATTCCTCCGGCTGCTGCCAAAATAAGAAAGGCAGCTACAGTAATCCCAATATACTGCAGTGTAACATTCAACACATTCGATTGACTGGCAGACCACATACCGCCAATAACAGTAATACCAATAAACACAACGGCACTTACCAGCATGCCCGTAAGGGGAGTAAAAATAGTAGGCATCAATGCCGATAAAATGGCACCGCCGGCAACAAACTGCAAGCTCATAACGACGAGCTGTACCAATACCTGACAGAAAATACCGGCCACAGCACCTTTTTTATCATAGTATCGTTCCAGCATTTCCGGAATCGTTGTAATATTCAAACGGCGATATTTTTTTGCTACTGTAAGCCCCATAACAATGGCGCCGATTCCCCAGGCAGCCGTATACCAGCCGGCAGACAAGCCAACCTTATACGCTTGTTCAGCCACTCCAATAGTCGAGGCACCGCCGACAGCCAACCCAACAATGGATACCATAATCAAAGGTGTCGTCAGCTTGCGGCCCGCCAGCACATAATTTTCGGATGAACCGGCTGCTTTGCGTTTTACATACCAGCTGATGCCAAAAAGCACGCCAATATATACGAGAATAATAAGAACTTGAATCCATGTTGTCTCCATGAGAATAACCCCTTTCCCTCTTCGTAATATAATAAATGTATCCTACTCCCATAAAAAAATCGTCCCTCCATAGAGGGACGATGAACTCGCGGTACCACCCTGCTTATCCAATTCACGGTACAAAAAAAGGGTGATACCCAAGGGACGGAAAGTTCCGCGGTACCACCCTAATAATCTCGAATCAGATCAACTCATAGCATGCATAACGGCTGCCACACCGGCTCGACCTACTCGATTGTTCAGTCTTGCAGTTCAGGAAAGAACTTCACACTGCATCACTTGCCGGTTTACACCAACCACCGGCTCTCTGCGAAGGTATCTGCAGCCCTACTTTTTTCCATCGATACTTTTTTCTGTGGGAATAATTGTGTTGTTGATGTTTATTATACTAAACTTACGTTAAATGTCAATAGAAAACCCTCATTTTATGTATCCAATACCTTGGCCCGCAATAAAATGACCACTTCCGTATCTTTAGCCGACTTATACTGACTGCGAAACAGCTTGCCCAACAGCGGCAGATCTCCCAGCAAAGGTACTTTACGAAAACTTTCCACTTCTTCTCGGCTAATCAGTCCGCCAATAACCAATGTTTTTTCCGGCTCCATGCGTACAACTGTCTGGGCCTGCCTAGTGGAAATCCGATACGTTTTTAATTCATTGACAAAAACAGGCGTGCTTACTTCTGCTTCAATGGAAGCCGTTACACTGCCATCTTGATGAATGCGGGGTATGTATTTCAGTTTGATGCCGGCATCTTTGTATTCTGTCGTCGTTGCTTTTTCTCCATTTGACATATATTCCGTCTGTACGGGAATTTTATCACCAATAAAAATTCTCGCTTCTCTGCCGTTGCCGGCTACTATATGCGGTTTAGCAAGAATTCGCGCTTTTCCCTTTTCTTCCAATGCTTGAATCTGCGCGTTAAAAGAAAAGAGCTGTTCATGTCCCGGTCCGCCTTGCGCACCAGACCAGTTCCACTCTATTCCCAAATTTTTCATCGCATTTTTATCAACAGATGCAATTTCCACTTCTACATCAACTTGCTGCGGAATCCGGTCAATCTGCCGCAGCAAAGCCTGTACGGCCGCCGCTTCCTGCCAAGTTGCTCCAACAATCAACGAATTGGTGTCGGCATGGCAACGTACATCTGCTTCCGGAACAACAGCTCGTACAGCTTCCTGTACATCTTTTGGGGAAGCATACTGCAGCTTCCATGTATGAAATGTTTTGGTTCCTTCTCTTTTTCTCCCTGCAGTAATTGTCTGTACACGCCGGCTTTTGTCATAAAATAGATTTTGGCTGGCAGCAATCGCTTCTATCGCTTCGCTGGCAGTAACATCTGTAAGATGCATCGTCATCGTTCCTTGAACCGTGTCATCTAAAACTAAATTTAAGTTTTCGCTGCGGGCCAGTCCTTCCAAAACTGAGCGTACCGGCGCATCCTGCACATGGACAGAAAGTGCTGCTGTTTTACACAGCGGCATGCTCCACAACGCCAAGCTCAACATAATCATCACGTTTCGATATTTCATAGTCATCTCCTCATTACATCGGAATTTCTATAATTACGTCTTCTTTCTGCAGTCCTACAGCACGAGTATTAATATATATAATACGATAGCCGCTCAGCATATCGCCTACGCCATACACGTTTGTCTTGTTATCATACTGCAGAAAAACCAATGTTTGACCAGCATTTTCTACTGTGCCGCATACTTTGGGCAGCGTTGATGCTTGCTTCGTTTCTCCTTTCTGCACTGTTTTCTGTGTTTGAATCACTGCGGCCGATGCCGCTTCTGCCATAGTTTTCTTCGGCAAACTATGAGCAAACAAATCAGGAAGCGGTTTAGACTGCCGAACAGCAGCCGTACTGTAAACCAAAGTTCCTATTTCCTTTTTTTCTTGCCGGTCGTCATTTGGGGCTGAAAAAACGGGAGAAGAAGAACGGCTTTCGTTCTTCTTCTCCCGTATAGATTCCTGGCCTATGGAACGGTCATCCCAACAAAACCAAATTCCTGTCAAAGAGAGCAGGATAGCTCCATACGGGAGCCAAGTTCTTCTGTGATGAACTAAACCGTTCCTTACGCGACCTATCAAGACTGATATGTCATTTTTTATCATCGTATCCCTTTACATGATGACTATGCCAATTCCATGCATCAGCTATAATGGTTTCTACATCGCTGTGCTGCGGCTGCCAACCGGTCACTTGCCGAATTTTTTCGGACCCGGCAATCAAAACTGCCGGATCGCCGGCACGACGCGGGGCTTCTTCTACCAAGAAATCCCGGCCGGTTACTTTTTTCGCCGCTTCAATCATTTCCCGCACACTGAAACCATGCTGTGAACCTAGATTAAAATACTGGGACTGGCCTCCTTGTGCCAAATACGCCAGCACGCGGCAATGGGCATCTGCCAAATCGGCAACGTGAATATAATCGCGAATGCATGTGCCATCCGGTGTCGGGTAATCTGTCCCAAAAATCTTGATGCTTTTACGCTGGCCTAACGCCGTCTGCAAAATCAAAGGAATCAAATGCGTTTCCGGCGTATGGTCTTCTCCAATAATACCGTCAGGTGATGCACCTGCTGCATTAAAATACCGCAGTGCCACATAACGCAGTCCATAAGCCCGGCTAAACTGAGCCAACATGTTTTCAATCATCAATTTTGTTTGCCCATATACATTCGTCGGACAATAAGGCATGTCTTCCGTAATCGGTGTTTTTTCCGGTTCACCGTATACCGC
Source organism: Megasphaera sp. (assembly GCA_050874545.1). GTDB lineage: Bacteria > Bacillota > Negativicutes > Veillonellales > Megasphaeraceae > Megasphaera. The sequence goes on from JBNMKW010000007.1 coordinate 38,068, forward strand.
TGCCGTAGAAGAAAAGACAAAATATTTCACGCCTGCCTGCCGTACGGCTTCCAACAGACTGTATGAACCAACCACATTGTTATCATAATATATGGTCGGATTTTCCATGGATTCACCGACTTGGCTGTGTGCAGCAAAATGCATAACTGCTTCAATATGATTTTCTTGCAGTATATGCCGTACTGCATCCACATGATGAATATCTTCGACAATCAAAGACACCTGCTTTGGCACTGCTGCGCGATGACCGCGTGATAAATTATCTAATACAGTTACATGATGTCCCTGTGCCAGCAGTGCACGCACGGTATGACTGCCAATATATCCGGCACCGCCAGTTACTAATACGTTCATATGATTATCCTTCCTGCAATTTTTGTAATCTTGCACCTAAAAACTTTTTATAAATTTCTACGCCCGGCTGATTAAATGCATCCACATTGGCAAATTCTCCTTCATAGGCAATAGATAAGCACAGCATAAACATTAATTCTCCCAAATGATAGGGTGTCAGTTCCGGTAACATATAGTTGGCACTCGGCCGACCGTCACCGGCCAATGCCTCTGCATTGGCACTGCGGGCAGCTTCCAACATACTGCTGAGCGGCAAGCCGCTGAATGCAGCTAGTTTTGGATACTGATCGTAGATATGGGGAACTATCAAGTCATCATTCCATTTGCCAATAGAAACAAACTGTACGACTTTATCCTTGGGCCCTTCTTGATGCTCCTGTGTCTGCGCATGCATATCCGTCGTACCAACAGCCACAATCGGCGTACGGCCATAATTGACAACCCTGCCTTGTTTATCAATTCGTTTGCCCAACGATTCAGCTAAAAGCTGAATATACCATTCCGACAACGACTTCAAATTATCGGCATACGGCATCAGTACTTCCAAATCATATCCATGTTTGGCTCCTGCCAAGTATTTCAATACGCTGTTGCACAGCGCCGGATTTTGCCAAATGTCCGGATTCTGGCACACCATATCCATATCCCGTGCACCAGCCAAAAACTGTCGGATATTGAATCCTGTCAAAGCCCCGACAATCAGCCCCACTTCCGAAAAGACGCTGAATCGGCCGCCAATACCATCGGGTACAAAGAAAATCGGCCATCCCGCCTTTCGTGCCATATGATGAAGCAGTGTTTCTTTTTCCGTTTCTTCATGCGGATCCGTAACAGCTATGGTTTCCAAGGTAATGCCTGCATCTTTCATAGCTTCCCGCAAAATCATATAATTCGACATCGGTTCAATTGTCGAACCTGATTTAGAAATAACTACCCCCATGACCGTATAGTTTGTCTTGGTTTTACTATCCTCTTTTAAAAACTGAATTAACTCGCTCAACGTATGGGAATCCACATTATTGCCTGCGAAAAATGCTTTGGGATAGCCATTGCGTTCTTTTGTGCTTTTTAAATTCCAAAATGTACCGCATTGTACATCAAACAGTACCTTACCGCCCAAATACGAACCGCCAATACCAAAAAACACAACGGTATCTATACGATTCCGCACAGTTCGTGCCAATTCTTCCAATGCCATAATGCGTTCCGGATTGTTTATATTGCCTTCTGCCACATAGGGAAGCTGGGGAAAGAGCACCGCTTCCGGCATGCCGTCTTTGGATACATGTCCTGCCATAATGCCGGTTTTCCGCATTTCCATAAGTGTTTCATGTGCCTTGGTATATATCGGTTCCAACTCTTTTACGTCCTCTGCCGTCACAGTATTGGGGCCATACAAGTTGGTTGCATCAAACACAAATCCCGACTTCAGTTCAATCTTTGTCATTTTACTCACTGCCTTTCGATAAAATCCTTCATGTATACCATTATATCATATACACTATTTTTCGTCATTATACATAAACAGCAAATTGACAAAGAATGTCTACACACTTTACTTTTACTACTTTTGCAGCAAATCCTGCAAATACGAGCGGAAATTTTCACCTAAATCAGGACGCCGCAGCGCATATTCAACAACAGCTTTCAAATAGCCTAGTTTGTTGCCTGTATCATACCGTCTGCCCTTAAAGTTATAAGCATATACGGCTTCTCTGTCCGCCATCAGCTTCAGCGCATCGGTCAGCTGGATTTCATTTCCTTTACCCGGCTGTACCCGTTCCAACACTTCAAAGACATCCGGAGTCAAAATATACCGGCCTAAAGCAGCAAACCGACTTGGAGCTTCTTCTACAGCTGGTTTTTCAATCATATCGACGACACGCAGCAAATCCGTATCATCCGTCGCTTGTCCCTTGACGATACCGTATGCCGATACTTTATCCTTCGGTACTTCCTGACAGCCCAACACTGTAGCACCAACTTTATCATACACATGAATCATCTGTTTTAACGCAGGTTCAGTTTCGTTATATACAATATCATCCCCCAGCAGTACGGCAAACGGTTCATCATCAATAAAAGAACGAGCGCAAAGAACAGCATCACCAAGACCGCGCATGTGTTTTTGACGAATATAATGGATGTTGATTTCTGAAATACTCCGTACCATGTTCAGCAAATCTGTTTTTCCCTGCCGCTGCAGCTGCAGTTCTAAATCCGTATTGGTATCAAAATGGTCTTCAATGGCTCGTTTTGCATGCCCGCTGATAATCAATATTTCTTCAATGCCGCTTTGCAGCGCTTCTTCTACAATATATTGAATCGCCGGTTTATCTACAATTGGCATCATTTCCTTCGGCGTTGCTTTTGTTGCCGGCAAAAAACGAGTACCAAATCCAGCAGCCGGAATTACTGCTTTTCGAATTTTTTTCATACTATGTATCTCCTTTAGTCACGGGATATGCTCCCTGCTATATTTTATATTACGATTCATTATATCATAAAACCGTTTCTTCCACTATCAATACGCCCTGCTACATATAGTTACAAAAAAAATCAACATAAGTGCGTTATCCTAAGATAAGAAAACAGGGAAAAGGGGACAACACTTATGTTGATTATGCAGGGTAATTTTACCATGATTTATTACTTTTTAGAAGAGTGTATTCTCAACATCTATACTTCAGATTTTATATTGCAGTTAAAGCATACTCTAACACATTATATTTCTATCTTTTATTATCTAAATACACACTGCCTGTGTACAGGTATTCTTAAAGCGAATTTCTTTGTTGATGTATTGATTCTTTACAACTATTGAAATATCAAAAAAACAAGCGTATGATGATAGCCGATAAATACCTATTACTATTTTTACAAAAGGAGATTATATATCATGAATACACCTATTTCTTTCGATAAATTAATAAATACGATGGTTCCATTGGCTTTTAACGGAGCAGCCAATGGGGAAGGCATCTATTGCCGCGGCCAAGAATTAACTGCATCATTTGACAAAAATGCCGCACAAAAGTTAACACTCCAAAAAGAAAAAGAACTGCAGTTGAACGGTGTTTTTTGTCAATACTGCATGGATTAAAAAACTTCGCTTTTTCATCGATATAAAATTTTTCAGCCAACAATCATACATAATTATCTATACGATATTTTCTATATACATTCGTATACTTCTTGATTGTATTATAAAAAAACAATTGTTATCCGTTGATTTTTTATAGGAAAGTCCGATATAGTATATATAGAATAAATTATTACGTGTTATGTATGATATAACAAGGAGGATATGTATCATGGAATTAAAGGGAAGCAAAACAGAAAAAAATTTACAGGCTGCTTTTGCCGGTGAATCACAAGCCCGCAATAAGTATACGTATTACGCCAGCGTAGCCAAAAAAGCCGGTTATGAACAAATCAAAGCCTTTTTTGAAGAAACAGCCGATAATGAAAAAGAACATGCTAAAATTTGGTTCAAACTGCTTAACGGCGGCATGCCCAATGATATTGAAGCCTTAAAAGATGCCGCTGCTGGGGAACATTATGAATGGACAGAGATGTATCCCACCTTTGCCAAAGAAGCTCGTGAAGAAGGCTTTACACAGATTGCTGCTCTTTTTGAAAAAGTAGCCGAAATCGAAAAACATCATGAAGAACGGTATTTGGCACTGCTTGCCAATATCGAAAACGGCACCGCCTTCAAAAAATCTGAAACGAAAACATGGATTTGCCGCAACTGCGGTTTCATCTATGAAGGAGAAGAAGCGCCTAAAGTTTGTCCCGTTTGCGCCCATCCGCAGGCTTTCTTCGAATTGAAAAACGATAATTTCTAATTTTTACATATCGTATCATGCCCAAAGGACTGTAACAAATTGAGCCTATTGCGTTCATTTTGTTACAGCCTTTTTACTATATCGTTTACAGGCATTATTTGCATCACTACGATTTATTTTCTTCAAACTTCAAATAAAAACTAAAAACGTCAGAATGAAGATTTAGTATGTATGCTTTTACTCCTTCCCATTTTATTGTAAAATTTGTTTATACAGATCCTTGACTACAAACAAATAAAGGAGGTCTCTTGTCATGAATTATACGTGTGTCGCCGCAGCTTTACTGCCCCACCCGCCCATTATGCTTCCGGAAATAGGCGGCAGTGAATTGGCAAAAATGACACATACTGTACAAGCTGTTCAAGAAGCCGCTAAAGGTATCGTATCGCAAAAACCGGAAACGATCGTCATTATTTCTCCTCATGCGTACGTTTTTCCTGACGGCGCAGCTATTTTCCCAGAACCGCGGCTGTATGGAAATCTTGGTTCATTCGGCTATCCCGAACTAACGATGTCAGCTAACACGGATATGCCGCTGGCTGAAGAAATCATACGAAAAGCACAATCCACTATCACACTGCATCGCATCGACAGTACGTGGAGTCAACAATACGGCCATCCACTCACTATCGACCAAGGAACATTTATACCACTGTATTACCTGCGGCAAGCTGGATTTGACGGTCCTATCGTTCTTTTATCACCTCGTTTTAAATACTATGAAACGATGACCGTACTAGGAAACATTGTCGTAAAAGCAGCACAAAACCTGCATCGGCGTATCGCTGTCATTGCTTCCGGCGATTTATCCCATCGACTGCTGCCGCAATCTCCTAACGGGTACTCTCCGCAGGGAGCCGTGTTTGACAAGACCGTCATGACAGCGCTGCAAAAGCTAGACCTGCCATTGCTGCAGTCTATGCCGCAGTCATTGATTGATGATGCCGGTATGTGCGGTCTTCCTTCTATTTACTTCTTGTTTGGTGCTTTGCATTACATGAATCCTGTTATGCCTGTATATTCGTATGAAGGACCTTTCGGCGTCGGCTACGGCGTCGCGTTATATATCAATGATGATACACGACCGCCTATAGAAATGCCGGCGCAGACTCACATCCAGGTAGAACTGGCTCGACAAAGTATCTCTTATTATTTCCAACATCACACCGTCATGTCTGTTCCCTCTCCTCTTCCAGAAGAGCTGACTGATAAAGCAGGCGCGTTTGTATCACTGCACAAAGGCAGCCGGCTCCGCGGCTGTATTGGAACGTTTTTGCCGATGCACCTCAACATTGCCAGCGAAATTATTCACAATGCCGTATCTGCAGCTACGCGAGATCCCCGCTTTCCGCCGCTTCACCCAGACGAACTCCAAGATATTTCGATTTCTGTCGATATTTTAGGAGAACCGGAAGCCGTCGCCTCCATCGATGAATTAGACCCTAAAAAGTACGGTGTCATCGTCATGAGCCATGCCCATACCGGCCTGTTGCTTCCTTCGCTAGAAGGCATCGACACACCGCAGCAGCAGCTAGCTATCGCCAAAGAAAAAGCGGGTATTCCGCCGCAGGTACAGCCGGATATTTACCGCTTTACGGTTACGCGCTATGAATAGGACTGACCAAAAAGGGCTCTACTATTATACTCATAACGACGGCAGTCTGACATGTCATCTTTGTCCGCACCACTGTCAACTGGCAAATAGACAATACGGGCGTTGTCACTGCCGCCGCAATGATGCCGGCACGTTGACTGTATTAAATTATGGGCAGTGTACTGCCGCTGCGCTGGATCCTATCGAAAAAAAGCCATTGTACCAGTTTCATCCCGGCAGCCGGATTCTTTCTTTGGGATTTTGGGGATGTAATTTTTACTGTCCGTTTTGTCAAAACTGGTCTATTTCACAGCAATCTGCTCCACATCGGTTACTGACGCCGCAGCAAGCTGTTGATTTAGCTGTACACTATCAGCAGCAAGAAAATATTGGCCTAGCATATACATATAATGAGCCAATCACAGCGTATGAATTTGTCTGGGACACGGCCCGTTTGGCCAAGCAGAACGGTCTTTACAATGTGATGGTCACAAACGGATATATAGAAGAAACACCGCTGCACGCACTGCTCCCGTATATCGATGCCTGGAATATTGACATCAAAGCATTTTCTGACACGTTTTACCAACATCTATGCGGCGGCACGCTGTCTCCAATTCTGCGCACAATTCGTCTAGCCGCAGCCCAAAGCCATGTCGAAGTGACGACGCTGATTATTCCCGGATACAATGATTCCAAAGCTGCTATAGAAAAAGAAGCACGCTGGCTTGCTGCCGTAAACCCGTCTATTGTCTTGCATTTGACACGATATTTTCCCCAATATAAACTAACCGTTCCCATGACTCCCAATTCTACATTAAAAATGCTACAAAAAACGGCACGGCAATACCTGCCGTATGTATACCTAGGCAATGTAACTACATAACAAAAAATATCCTGCCATATCCTCCATATAGAATAACTTTTTTTATTTTTTTCTCTATTATAAAAAAATAAAAAGTATATATAAAGCTTCAACTATCTTGCACTATATCCCGGTCATGCTATAATGATAACAGACTCTAAAATTATAAAAAGTGGTGACAGATATGGCATTAAAAGAATTTACCTTCAGTATTGGCGACACATCTCAAAAAGTCAGCCTGCCTGAAGAACACATTTCTGACGTCATGGAAGGAAAGCATACTCCGGCCGTTAACGTCAAAGAAGCAACAATTGACTGCATGCGCCATCCTATTGGCAGTGCGCCGTTACAAGAAAAAGTTCAAAAGGGTGACAAAGTCTGCGTCGTCGTTGCTGACGTAACACGTACGTGGAACAAATCCAATCAATTTTTGATTTATATTATTGATGAATTAAATCTAGGCGGTATCCCGGATGAAGACATCTGCATCGTTTTTGCCCAAGGCTCTCACCGAGCACAAACACCAGAAGAAGATGAAATTGTCTGCGGTAAAGAAGTCCTGAAACGCATCAAAACGTATCAGCATAACTGCCAAGATCCAACACTCGTCGATATGGGAACAACAAAAATCGGCACGCCGCTTAAATTAAACAAGCACGTCGTCGATGCAGATAAAGTAATTCTTGTCGACGGCATTACGACACACCTATTTGCTGGTTTTGGCGGCGGCCGCAAGTTAATCCTGCCAGGTGTCGCAGGATATGAAACGATTCAGCGGAATCATTGCCACGCCCTGGCTGAAGAAGTCGGCGGCGGCGTAAATCCGCATACGCGCCCGCTAATGATTGACCACAACCCCCTTAACGATGATATGGTCGAAGCCTGCCAAAAAGTTAATCCGTGTTTCCTCGTCCATTCAATTATCAATGCCGACGGAGAAATTTGCCGTATGGTTGGCGGCGACTGGTATAAAGCATGGCGTGAAGGGACAGAAGCCGTTCTCGATATCCAGCGCGTTCCTATGAAACAAAAGACAGATGTCGTATTTGCCTGCGCCGGCGGCTACCCCAGCGACGTCAGCCTCTATCAGGGAAGCAAATGCTACGACCCTGCAGAAATGGCTGTCAAAGACGGCGGTATTGTCATTGCCATTATGGAAGCCCGCGACATCAAAGAACCGGCTGCTTATATGGGCAGTTTTAAATATAATTCCATGGAAGAAATGGAAACGGCACTGCGCCAGAAATTCACGATTCCATTCTTTGTTGCGTATAATCTGTACTGCTTGGCTCATCGCTGCACCGTCATTCTCGTTACGCTGCCGCGTAATTTTGAAGACATTCGCCGCACTGGCCAGATTCCCGTTGCAACTGTACAAGAAGCATGGGATATTGCCCAGCAAAAATTAAAAGAACAAGGCAAAGAAAAGGATTATACGATTAATATCATGCCGCATTGCACGAAAGTCGTTCCTACGCTTATCAAATAATACGAATGCATCTAAAAAAGAAGTCGTCAGCACCAACTGCTGACGACTTCTTTTTAGGTACTACAGCAACGCATGAAATTATTTATACAGCCTGTCCAAGAGGACGAATAACTCTGCGAAACACAGGCATAGCTGCTAATGTAATGCCTGCCGCTGCTCCGACTTGCACCACATTGCCGGGAATAGAACCCAACGGCAGGACCCAGTTTTGAATAATAAAAACTTCTGCTATATAATACCCGGCAATTTTTATCAAAAGAGCGAATACCAATGCGACTGCATCGTTGGCATATACATGATGAATGGGCTGTTTTTCTGCAAACCAGCCAACTACATATCCCATGCAGCCAACAATCACAAAGGTAAAAGGAGCCCAAGCCGTCCAACCTCCCATCAAATCAAATAATCCCATGCCAAAAGCCCCCGCAATCATGCCGCTTCGTCTGCCAAACAGCAAAGCCCCTATAAACAAAGGAACATTGCCCAAATGAATTAAGCCGCCTGTCCCCACAAAAGGAAGTCGAATATTAATAACTGCCGTTGCCGCAAATACCAACGCAATCAGCATTGCGTTTAGTATAATCCGGTGTGCATTTCCTGGTGTTTTCGTTGTCATCGTACTCATTTTCATTCCTCCCAATCCAATAGGACTTTTCGTATATTACTGTATCATTTATAATGCCGTAATTAATTACACCTCTGTCCTATGTGTTCTATTTGTACTATATGTTACTATAAAATTACGCTATTTTAAATGAGACAGATTAATTTATTTCTGTCATGTCCGTTTTCTAGTTTTTTATCAGTTAGTACTAGTATTTTGCTTGTATACTTTATGATATACGTTCCTTCTTTCCTATGCAAAAATAGCATGTGTTTTTTACCTATACAGCATGACAAATGTGCATTTTCATGCTATAATCAAGCCAAGAAATGCAAAAGCATTAGAAAGAGGTGGGTCCCATGGATACCGAAAAAGTAGAGCACGCAGCAGGTGGCAAAGGCTATATCTTGCGTCAAAAACTTTTATCTGATGAACAGCTTAATGGTAAAAATGGCATGTTTGCCCGCATTACTATTAAACCGGGATGTTCCTTGGGCTACCATGAACATCATGACAACGCAGAAGCTTACTACATCCTTTCCGGTGAAGGCCAATACGACGACAACGGCATCGTCCGAACCGTCAAAGCAGGTGATGTTACTTATACGCCGGACGGCAAAGGACACAGCTTAGAAAACACAGGTACTGCAGATCTCGTGTTTATTGCGTTAATTATTAACAATTAAATATTGTCCATAGGATTAAGCGTTCGTCGATGAACATGAGCAATTAACTTATCTTGATTTAAAGTGCTTCGAACTTTTCGAATGGGTGTGATATTTTTCAAATAGGTTAGTTACAATACGTAAATCTAAATATAGCGAACGATGATTGTTGTTTGACATTTTTGTACGAGGTTAAAGTAACCAGAACCAAAAACATGAACATGAATCCTATAACGTAAAGGGCCGATATGCATATGTCACGTGTATATCGGTCCTTTTATATCTATGTACAACGCCTCTTTTTGCATTGACAGAATATAGCTTCTCTTCTATAATATACTAAAAATGTATTGTATAAGAAATTATTTATATTTAAAAGGAGCTGACTTTTTATGTCTAATGAATCACAAGACCGAGTTGAAGAACAAGCTCAAAAAGCCATCCGCAACAGCAAAGGACAGCATCGCGGCCGTCAATTTATGCTGTGGATGGGTGCGCTAATCATCGGCGCCCTATTAGGCTGGCTTGGCATCCCGGCATTAAACCAATTATTTAATTTTATTGCAACCGTTTTTACGCGCTTATTTCAGTTTATTGCCGTACCTACTATCGCCTTGGCTGTTATCACCACATTGTCAGCTTTGGGTGCTAAAAAAGAAACAGGACGCATTTTTGCACATGCCGTTACGTATACGCTGCTGACAACCATCTGTGCCGCCGCCATTGGCTTAGTGCTTTATTTGTGGATTGCACCGGGAAACCTGCCGGTCGATCTCATTAATTCCGGTGTTTCCAACGTTCCCCAAAAATTGGAAAAAGTCACCTATTACGATCATTTCTTATCTGTTATTCCGAATAATATACTCCAGCCGTTCTTATCCGGCAACGTCTTATCGGTTATGCTCATTGCTGCCGCTGTTGGTTTAGCATTAGCGTTTATGCCGAAAACAGAAAATCGTGCTGTCCTTTTAAAAGGACTCTTGGGATTGCAGGAAGTCCTGTTTACCCTCATCCGAGCACTGCTTTGGATCTTACCAGTCGGTATTTTAGCATTCTCAGCCCAATTGTCAGCACAAATTGAAGCTGGTGTTATCGTCGGTGCTCTTGGCAAATATACACTGGTCATCATCGGCGGCAACCTCATTCAATTTTTCATCGTTCTGCCGATTTTCTTAGCTCTCCGCAGGCTCAATCCCATCCATGTATTCCGCCAAATGGCTCCTGCCATTGCCGTCGCCTTGTTCACTAAAAGTTCTGCCGGTACTCTGCCGGTTACCTTGGCATCAGCAGAGCAGCGTCTCCAAGTTCATCCTCAAGTATCCCGGTTTGTTTTGCCTATCTGCACGACCATTAACATGAATGGCTGCGCTGCCTTTATCTTAGTCACATCCTTGTTCCTTATGCAAAACGGCGGTTTTGAACTTTCGCTCGACACCATGATTGCCTGGCTTTTTGTAGCCGTTTTAGCTGCAGTAGGCAATGCCGGTGTTCCTATGGGCTGTTATTTTCTAACTTTATCACTCATGTCCGGCATCGGTGCGCCTATTGGCATTATGGGTATTATTCTGCCAATCTATACCATTATTGATATGATAGAAACTGCTGAAAATGTTTGGTCTGACTCCGCGGTTTGTGCAATGACCGATCATGATTTAGCATCGTACCTGAATGCACAACAAACTACAAAATAACTGTAAATTCATTCTGACTTCATTCATCAAAAAAAACAAAAAAAACTGACTGCCGGACGTGCGGCAGTCAGTTTTTTTATTATATCCCTTTCATGGTTGCTTCTTTCATAGCTTTCACGTAATCATAAATATGCGGTGCAGCTTCTGTTCCATATTTGGCAATAATTTTAACAATCGCACTGCCTACAATGACGCCATCTGCATCACGAGCAATCGTTGCCGCCTGTTCTGTCGTATTAATGCCAAAACCAACAGCACACGGTACATTAGAAACGTCTTTCACCGTATGAATAATTTCTTTAAGATTCGTCTTAATTTCTGTGCGCGTACCTGTAACACCTAAAGAAGATACGATGTAGAGAAATCCCTCGCCAACTTGGGCTATTTTTTGAATACGCTCTTTCGATGTCGGCGCAATCATAGAAATAATATCAATACCGTGAGACTTAGCAGCTGCTGCACATTCACTGCGTTCTTCAAATGGCATATCCGGAATAATAATGCCGTCTACCCCCGCATCTTGGCAGCGAGTAAAAAATTTGTCAACACCATAATGAAATACTGGATTGATATAAGTTAAAAATACCAACGGAATCTGCGATGTTTGCCGCACTCGTTCTACCAATTGAAAAACGTCATCCAATCGCGTGCCGCCTTTTAATGCGCGCAAGTCAGCTTCCTGAATAACAATCCCTTCAGCAATCGGATCGGAAAAAGGAATGCCGATTTCAATAAGATCTGCACCGGCCTTTTCCATCGTCATAATATATTCATATGTTTTGTCCAGTAACGGATCGCCGGCAGTCAAAAAGCCAATAAAAGCTTTTCCGTTTTCAAACGCATTGCCAATCTTACTCATGTAAGTCCCTCCCTCTATATCTTGCAATCGCTGCTACGTCTTTATCACCGCGTCCAGATAAGCAAACAATGATGCTGTCTTCTTTACTCATTTTAGGCGCCACCTGCATTGCTTCATAAACAGCATGTGCACTTTCAATCGCACAGATAATTCCTTCTGTGCGGGCTAAATATTCAAAAGCAGCAACAGCTTCATCGTCCTTAACGGGAACGTACTGGGCACGGCCTGTTTGATGCAGATATGCATGTTCCGGCCCAATGCCCGGATAATCAAGACCTGCAGAAATAGAATATACTTCATCAATTTGCCCGTCTTCATTCTGGCAGAAAATAGATTTCATGCCATGGAAAATACCAATTTCCCCTTTAGCAATCGTTGCGGCATGAAGTTTGGTATCAATGCCTTTGCCCGCAGCTTCACAACCAATGAGTTTTACGTTTGCATCCGGAATAAAATGATAAAACATCCCCATAGCATTACTGCCGCCGCCAACACAGGCTAAAACGGCTGCCGGTAATTTGCCTTCCCGTTCGAGGATTTGCTGCCGTGCCTCTTTGCTGATAACTGCCTGAAAATCACGAACCATCATAGGAAATGGATGCGGTCCCATCGTCGAGCCAATCACGTAATGCGTATCGTCAACACGGCTTACCCATTCCCGCATCGCTTCATTGACTGCATCTTTGAGAACACGGGAGCCTGATGTAACAGCATGTACCTTAGCACCAAGGAGTTCCATGCGATACACATTCAAAGCCTGGCGAATCGTATCTTCTTCACCCATAAAAACTTCACATTCCAACCCTAAAAACGCAGCAGCAGTTGCCGTAGCTACCCCATGCTGTCCAGCACCAGTTTCTGCAATGACGCGGGTTTTGCCCATCTTCTTTGCCAACAAACATTGTCCCAATGCATTATTAATTTTATGAGCCCCTGTATGATTTAGGTCTTCGCGCTTCAAATAAATCTTTGCGCCGCCCAAATCGTTTGTCATTCGTTCTGCATAGTAGAGCAATGACGGCCGATTGGCGTAATTATTCAATAAATCATGCAGTTCATTTTGAAAATCCGGATCATTCTTGTAGTAATTATACGCTTTTTCCAAGCGTTGGATTTCATTCATTAATGTTTCAGGGATATACTGACCGCCAAACGGGCCAAATCGTCCTGTACTCATAGTGTTACCTCCTATATGCACGAATCTGTGCCATAAATAATGTCATTTTTTCTTTATCTTTCACGCCGTCTGTTTCAATACCGCTGCTTACATCCAGCGCATACGGCTGAAGTGCTGCTGCTTGCACGGCATTATTCGGTGTAAGACCGCCAGCTAAAAAATAAGGCCGTTTTATGTTAAAAACCCAACCCCAATCAAAGGACTTCCCTGTGCCGCCCGCACCATGATCTAACAGTATATAGTCTGCTGTGCTGTGCTGTGCCCGGACTATATCGGCTGCACAAGTAATGGAAAAGGCCTTGATAATCGGTACGCTGAGATGCTGCCGCAGGGCTGCTATATACGCTTCATCTTCCTGCCCATGAAGTTGGACAATTTGAATTGTCCCAGCTAAGACGAGAGCCTTGATATGAGCTAGATCTTCATTGACAAAAACACCTACTGCTGCAATCGCCGGATCTAAGGCTCGCCGCAAAAGCATAGCCTGTTCATCATCAACGCGGCGTTTTTTGCCAGCAAAGACAAAACCAGCATAATCAGGATGAAGCTCATTTACCCAAGCAATATCACAAAGCCGTTTGAGGCCGCAAAACTTAATTTTGACCATGACTGCCTCCAGCCAGTTCTGTCAGCATCGCTTTCTTATCCGTACTTCGCATGAGCGTTTCACCAATAAGAACAGCATCCACGCCGTGACTGCGCAGTATTTGTGTATGGGCAGCCGTCTGAATACCGCTTTCAGCCACAAAAAGAACGGAGGCCGGTACGAGAGACCGTAATCGGCAGCTTGTATCCAAAGACACGGTAAAATTCTTTAGATTGCGGTTATTAACGCCAATGACGCGGGCGCCTGCCGCTATTGCTCGTCGCACTTCCGTTTCATCATGTGCTTCAACCAATGCAGACAACCCCAATGAATCGGCAAGATTGAAGAATCGCCGCAGCGCTGCATCATCAAGGATAGCGCAAATCAACAGCACTGCTGCCGCCCCGAGGGCACGGGCTTCATATAGTTGATACTCATCCACGATAAAATCTTTACGCAAAACCGGTATCTGAACCGCAGCAGCAATTTCCTGCAGGTACTGCGGACTGCCAAGAAAATAGTCCCGTTCCGTCAAAACGGAAACAGCTGCGGCACCAGCCTTTTCATATTCTTTTGCAATATTCAAATACGGAAAATCAGGTGCAATAAGACCTTTCGACGGCGAGGCCTTTTTTACTTCACAAATAAAAGACAACCCTGGTTTCGCTAACATGTTTTCAAAAGGATACGCTGCTTTGGGCGGTACTGCCAAAGCACGGGTTTTCATTTCTTCCAGCGATATTTTTGCCTTGTCAGCAGCTACGTTTTTTTTAGAAGCTGCTACGAGATCATCTAGTATCATACCCCGCACCTCCCTACTGCTGGCTGACAGCAATGCATGTTTCCAAAGCTGCTGTCGCTTCGCCGCTGTCAATCAAGCTGGCTGCCAGCGCAATACCGTCAGCAATAGAATCAGCTTTCTGCGCGACGAAAAATGCAGCACCAGCATTCATCAAGACAGCATTTCTCTTAGTTCCTTGAATTTTTCCACTCAGGACATCTCGTGTAATCTGCGCGTTTTCTTCAGGCGTGCCGCCAATAAGTTCTTCTTTTTTGCCCGGCGTCAAGCCAAAATCTTCCGGCTTGATAACCGATGTCCGATAGTATCCATCACGAAGTTCGCAAATCGTCGTCGGCCCATTCGGTGATATTTCATCGAGTTTTTCCTGTCCGTAAGCGACCAATCCTCGTTTGACGCCCAAGGATGAAAGAACTTTAGCCAATGGTTCCACAAGATAGCCATCGTAAACACCCAAAAGGAACATTTCTGGTTTAGCTGGATTCGTCAAAGGCCCCAAAATGTTGAATACTGTGCGGAAACCAAGTTCTTTACGAATCGGTCCGACATACTTCATTGCCGCATGGTATTTTTGCGCAAAGAGAAAGCAGAAATTGGCTTTATTGAGCATCTTCAACGCCAGCTGCGGGTCTTGTTGGATGTTAATGCCTAACGTTTCCAAACAGTCTGCCGTGCCGCAGAGAGAAGAGGCCGCCCGATTGCCGTGCTTAGCAACCTTAACGCCGCCGGCAGCCAGAATCATGGCCGATGTCGTAGAAATATTAAAGGAATGCGCGCCGTCTCCGCCAGTCCCCACGATTTCCAACACATCCATTTTCGGATGCGGCACCGGTGTTGCCAAAGAACGCATCGCTTCTGCACAACCGGAAATTTCATCAATCGTTTCCGCTTTTGTACTCTTAGTAGAAAGGGCTGCCAAAAACGCGGCATTTTGTGTCTGCGTCGTTTTGCCGCTCATAATTTCCAGCATGACGGCTTTCGCTTCATCGTATGTCAAATCGCCTTTATTGACAATTTTAATAATGGCTTCTTTAATCATCAGTATTCCCCCCTGCATATTAGTTTCTCTTTTATATGGTATGTTTTAAGAAATTTTCAATCATCATCGGCCCCGTCGGCGTGAGGATGGATTCCGGATGAAACTGCAGACCGTAAACAGGATATGTCTTGTGTCCTACTGCCATAATCTCACCGTCTTCCGTTTGAGCCAAAATCTGTAATTCTTTTGGCAGTGTCTTCGGATCCAAAGCCAATGAATGATATCGGCCAACGTCTACTTTTTCCGGCATTCCTGCAAAAAGCGGGCTTCGTCTATCTAACAGTGCCACAGACTGCTTACCGTGCATAAGCTCCTTTGCATAGGTAATAGTGCCGCCGTATACTTCACAAATAGCCTGATGCCCCAGGCAAACACCAAGAATAGGTATTTTACCAGCAAAATATTGAATAGCAGCTTCACAAATACCGGCATCAGCTGGCCGGCCAGGGCCTGGCGAAATAATTAAATAATCAGGACGAAGCGCTTCAATATCTTTAACACTTTTTTCATTGTTGCGAACGACTGTAATCTCCGGATTGATTTGACCAATAAGCTGATAGAGATTATAAGAAAAGCTATCGTAATTATCAATAAGTACTATCATTTTTCAATTCCTCCATCAGCCTGCTGCAAGGCAATGACTACTGCCTTGGCTTTATTCAGGCATTCCTGGTGTTCTTGTTCAGGAATGCTGTCAGCAACAATGCCAGCCCCAGAGCAGGCAAACACATGATTTCCTTTTTTATAAGCCAATCGGATGCCGATACAGCAGTCCATGTTGCCTGTAAAATCAATGTAGCCAATCGCTCCGCCGTAAACACCTCGTTTATGCCCTTCCAATTCATCAATAATTTCACAAGCTCGGAGTTTAGGTGCCCCTGACAAGGTACCTGCCGGCAACACGGAAGCGATTGCATCTATGGCATTTTTGTCCTTGCGAATCTTGCTGTGAACCGTTGAACCGATATGCATGATATGGGAAAAACGCAGTACATCTAAATACCGTTCAACATGCACGCTGCCAAATTCACTAATGCGGCCCAAGTCGTTACGACCCAAGTCAACCAACATGTTGTGTTCTGCCAATTCTTTTGTATTGTGTAAAAGGTCTCCCTGCAGCGCTTTGTCCTCTTCCGGGGTCTTACCTCGCGGCCGCGAGCCAGCCAATGGGAATGTAAAAAGCTCTCCGTTTTCCAGTCTTGTCAGTGTCTCCGGTGACGAGCCGGCTAATTCAATGTCATCTCCAGAAAAGAAAAACATGTATGGCGACGGATTGAGTGTCCGCAGCACACGATATGTATCCAAGAGGCTGCCTTCTGCCTCTGCCTGCAGCCGATTCGCTAAAACGACCTGAAAAATATCTCCTTCATAGATATATTTTTTCGCCTTTTCAACCATGCTGCAATATTCTTCTTTACTAAACAGCGGCTTAAAGTCGCTCTTCAGCTGCAGCGGCACATTCGCAGCTTTCTTTCCTTGGCGAATTAGTGTTTCCATTCGCTGTATTTCCAGCAAAGCGCGGTTATAATTTTCTTCCACTGCATCCAAACGAACATTGACAATCAGGTATAATTTCTGCTTTAAATTATCAAAAACAATTACCTTGTCAAAAAGCATCAGATCGAAATCATTAAACCCGTTATCGTCCACAGCATTTAAACTAAGAGATGGTTCAGCATACTTAATAAAATCGTATGCAAAGTATCCAACTAATCCACCCGTAAAAGGCGGTAAATTTGTCAAACGCGGCGCTTTATTATCCTCTAGTACTTGAGCAATAAGAGTTTCTGGATGTTTTGTCTTAATTTGGAATTCAGTACCCGTTTTGATGTGAACCACGCTGTCTTTGCAATATAATCCCATCTGGGGATCGTACCCAATAAATGTATATCGTCCCCAACGCTGGGAATCTTCCATACTTTCCAGTAAATAACAATGTGAGCTAACATTCTTAACTATACGCAGCACTTCGATAGGCGTGCGAACGTCAGCATACATACTACGGCAAATCGGTACTACTTTATATTGGTTTTGATATGCTTTGACTTGTTCCAGGCTAAGCGTTTCCATATAAACCTCCTATAAAAAAATCCGTCCATGACAATATGACTTGTCAAGGACGGATATAGTTCCGCGGTGCCACCTTGTTTTAGGATTTGACTCCTACTCTCGTCGGAATACCATCATATTCCCGGCAACTGACGTATGCCCTCACGTCGCAGAATACTCAGCCGTAGCTTTTGACTGCGCCCTCAGCGGTCCATTTAACGAGCTGCGTTCGACCGGTTCTCAGCACTCCGGCTCTCTGTACGTGCACGTCATCGTTTTTACTTCCGCTTCACTGGTTTACATGGACGATATGTGTTTGTTGAGTTGTATATTACACTGTATCATCAGTGTTGTCAAGAATGAATATATGTCTTTTGACAGAATAATCGTTTTACCACGTAAAATATATTATAAAATTATTTCATATTCTTTATTAAATTATTATTTTTGTCATAGCAATAAATAAAAAAATATAAGGCATGCTTTTTTCCCTTGCTGCACGTACTCTTACATTTGTCATATGACAAACCGCGCCAACGGATACCCCGTTCGCGCGGCCTGTCGTATGGAGATGTATGTAATAAGGGGAATTAGAAAAATGCTAAGAATGGAGAAACAATGAGCAGTATACCTGCAAAAACAATGAGTATCAAAGCCATGCCTTTATACTTATGCAATGCCTGCACTTTATAGACTAAATAAGCCGGAATAATACAAGCTATCAATCCAAAAATCGGTCCCAATAACGTCAGCAGTTTGAGTACAGGAGCATTCAAGACAATGGCTCCCCAAGAAACGGCTACAGCAAATAGCAAGATTCCTATTTGAACTATTTTTTCGTTAATCCGGTTTTCGGGAATACAGCGCCGCAGGATATTCATAGCAATACCGTGACAAGCTTCTCTAAACCCTAAGAAGACACTGAAAAAAGCCGTCATCACAGAAAAAATATTTAAAATCAAGCTGAATATTTTTACTGCACTGCCATCGAACCCGCGGGCTACAATGGCTAAAGCTGAAATATTCTGCGTATAAGCCATTACCGCCTGTTCATGGCCCATTGCCAAATTAAAAGACATAGCATACGAGAAAATCGTTATAAACAACACGCCAAAAGCAATTTTCATCGCCCGCATGGCTTTATATCTCGCCACATGGATAGACTGATTATGTGCTCGGTACGAAATAACCATCGGGCTGATGCTTGGAATAAATAAAATAGAGGTTAGCGTAACAGGCAGCATGGCGATTGTATTTTTGATTAAATATCCTAAATCTGGAAATACACCGATATTCGCTAAATTCCAATGCTGCACCATGATACCGCCCAAACAAATGACAACCAGCAGCTTAGTCAGTACCATCAGCGTCGATACTCGAAACAGCAGTTGTTCTCCCCGCGATGCAATCACTACCATGATACAAATAATAATCAATCCATAGAAAGGATTGTTAGAAAGCAGGGTATCTGTCACTCCAAAAGAATATAAAAAGGAAGCGCTGTCATTTGTAATCGCTGTAGAATACATAAATACACAAATCAAAATACTCAAAAAATATAAAATACCTAAAAGAAATCCCCAGTTTTTACCCAAATATCCGCTGATAACACCTGGATAATCTTCACATCGCGGCGAATCTGCCAACGTATTAATAAACAACCGCTGCAGCAAATAAATTGCCGGATAGGCAATAA
Organism: Megasphaera sp.; assembly: GCA_050874545.1. GTDB lineage: Bacteria > Bacillota > Negativicutes > Veillonellales > Megasphaeraceae > Megasphaera. The sequence continues at coordinate 57,386 of JBNMKW010000007.1, forward strand.
TAGCAGAAAACAGGTAGACCCACAAGCCAACAAGTCCCACCTGGACCGGCAAGAATACAATACCAGCGCCGATAGCCATCCCAATACTCATAATAATCCAGCCCCAGTCCGTACTATCAAACCGTACAGCTGCTTTCCACTCGACATCTGTCATTCCCGCCTGACGGGCAAGTACTGCTGATGAACTCATATTCATGACCTCCTAACTACATAATACACTGCCAATCATTCCTATTTTTATTGTCTTTTCTTACAAAACAAATGTAAAACCTTTTACCCTATTTATTCTCTCCATTTTTAATAAAGTAAAAATTTTTAAGTTTACCCGGTAAGTATTGCCTTTTACTAAAACGTTTATTCTTTAAATTTAGTATATCACGCTTTATTTTAAATGTAAAATACGCATTAATCAATTTCATTTTTATCATTGTTCTGTTTTTTTATCGCACTTTTCAGATAGCGTATATTTTCTTGCAATTTCGTTTTTATCGTTATTTGTCTTGCCAAAAAAGATGCCTTTAAAAAAATTTATTTATCTTTTATTTTTTATCTTTATATACAATTTCATTACATGTTTTTAAAAGACAATTTCTTTTTGTTTATTAGCTATACTCTTTATTTTTACTTTTCTTTTTTCAAAACTATATCCCAGAACGGCTAACAATATACAACATATATTTCCCTATGTTTTGTATGTTTATATAATCTTTCTTGGCTATATATTTTTTTCATCATTTCATATGTTGCTTAATACGCATATGTAAAATGCTGTATTGTTATATTTTTTTTAGAATTATCTTTACTATCATAGAAAACAGCTCGGCCTTGATAGATCATAATCGATCTATCAAGGCCGAGCTGTTTTCTATACCACACTAAAAGGGAGCCTATGTTGCTATATTTATTTTACACAATCAAGACCACGATGAAGCGCATCCATATTCAAGGGAACAAGTTTTGCTTTTTTCCCTGTAAACATTTCATGAATCATGTTTTCAATTGTTTCTACTTTCAATACCTTTGTCGCACCTACATAGGCACCTAACATAACCATATTGCTAACTTTAGGGTTGCCTAATTCTCTGGCAATATCATCACAGGGAACATAATGTACCGTAACATCATCACGATCTGCTTTATCCGGTACAATACTGCTGTTAATAAAAATAGTGCCGCCAGGCTGTACTTTCGGGCCAAATTTAGCTAAGGCTGCCCGATTCATGACTACAATTTCCGAAGGATGTTCTACAAGAGGTGAGCCAATACGGTCATCACTGAGGATAACAGTACAGTTCGCTGTGCCGCCGCGCATTTCAGGACCATAAGACGGAACCCATGAAACCTGCAAATCTTCCGCTACACCTGCTTCAACAAGATTTTTACCAATAGACATGACGCCCTGGCCGCCAAAACCGGAGAGGATTACTTCATGTTTCATGTTATTTCACCTCCGTATCTTTAATTACGCCGAGGGGATAATATGCTGCCATATTATCCATCAGCCATTTGTTTGCTTCATGAATATCCATGCCCCAGTTTGTAGGACATGCAGACAATACTTCAATAAACGTAAAGCCGTCGCCTTTCATTTGCCGTTCAAAGGCTTTTTTAATTGCTTTCTTAGCTTTCATCAAATGGGGAATATCAACAACACAAACACGTTCTGCATATACTAATCCGTCTAGTGTCGAGAGCATTTCCGCAACCCGCATCGGCATGCCGGCCTGCTGTACCGTCCTGCCTAATGGCGCCGTTGTCGCAGTCTGACCGATTAATGTTGTCGGAGCCATCTGACCGCCTGTCATACCATAAATAGCATTGTTAATAAAGATGGTCGTAAATTTTTCACCGCGCATGGCTGCATGAACGATTTCAGCTGCACCAATAGAAGCTAAATCACCATCGCCCTGATAGGTAAAAACAGGTACATCCGGATGTGTCCGTTTGACAGCCGTTGCAACTGCCGGTGCACGTCCATGAGAAGCTTCAATCATATCACAAGCAAAATAATTACCGGCAAAAACGGAACAGCCAACAGGGCAGACACCAATCGTCGTATCAATAGCACCCATTTCTTCAATCGTTTCTGCCACTAGTTTGTGTACAATACCATGGCTGCAACCGGGGCAATAATGTAATTCTGTATCTTGTAAGCCTTTTGACTTGGTATATATCGTCTTCATATTACTTTACCTCCCCTAGTGCTTTTTCTGCCGCTGCTTCAAGTTCAGATACTGAAGGTATAACACCGCCGTATCGTCCATAGAAGCGAACCGGTTTCCTTTCTGCCACAGCCAGATTGACATCATCCAGCATCTGGCCTGTGCTCATTTCTACATCCAAAATAACTTTTACGGATTCTTGTTCAGCAATTTCCCGTAACCGTTTGCTTGGGAACGGCCATAACGTAATCGGACGAAATACGCCGGCTTTGATGCCTTTGGCACGCAGGTTTTCTGCTACAGTAATCGCAATACGTGCCGGTGTTCCGTATGCCGTAATCAATACTTCTGCGTCTTCTGTCATCACTTCTTCAAAACGCATTTCATTTTTTTCAATTTCATGATATGTATTCAAAAGTTCAATATTATGATTTTCACAGTCGTGTGCATCTATGAGCAGTGAATTAATGAAATTATTATGTTCCCGTCCTTTACGGCCGCTGGATGCCCATGTTTTTGGCGGCAGCTGCCGTTTTTTAACGTCATGCCAAACAATAGGTTCCATCATTTGTCCAATCAAGCCGTCAGCTAATACAACAACAGGCGTTCTATATTGATCGGCAATATCAAATGCTTCCTGTACAAGGTCAACAGCTTCCTGCAAATTAGCCGGTGCTAAGACCGGTGTGCGGTAATCGCCGTTGCCGCCGCCGCGCGTAGCCTGGAAATAATCCGCTTGAGACGGCTGGATAGACCCTAATCCCGGTCCGCCGCGCATGACATTGACAATGACAGCTGGTAATTTAGCCCCAGCCATATAACTGATACCTTCTTGCTTCAAACTAACGCCCGGTGATGAAGAAGATGTCATGGCACGCACGCCCGTAGCTGCTGCGCCATACACCATATTAATAGCCGCTACTTCTGATTCTGCCTGAACAAACACGCCTCCTGCCTGAGGCATTTTTAAAGACATATATTCAGGAATTTCGTTTTGCGGAGTAATCGGATATCCAAAAAATCCACGACAGCCGGCACGAATAGCGGCTTCAGCAATAGCTTCACTGCCCTTCCAAATTTCTCGTTTCATAGAAAAGTTCACTCCTTTTCTCAGTCGTCTTTTTCAATCGTAATAATCGAATCCGGACAAATTCTTGCACAACTTGCACATCCAATACACAACGATTCATCTGTACATGATGCAGGACGGTATCCTTTAATGTTCGTTCCTTCTTCCAACGCCAGAATTTGTTTGGGACAAACCGTGATACATAAGCCGCATCCTTTACACCGTTCTTTTCTAAAGGTCAAATGCATT
>JBNMKW010000008.1:0-58961 GCA_050874545.1 Megasphaera sp.
GGCTAAATGGGCGAAACTCGCTTCGCTCAAACAAAACGCCCATTTTTAACGCCATGCCAAACATTCTCATTGTGCGGCAAAGCCGCACAACCAATCATTCCCGTAACGGGACGGTTTGAAAGCCAATGCAACCATTTACGGATACGTATATGCTGAAAATATATAGAGATTGTGTGAAAATGCTTTTCTAGGACTCTTGTAGAATTTCTATTACATGATACGTGACACCGACCATTACGGGAGCGACCGTTGCGTCAGCATGCCGGACGAAGGGCTTACGTAAAAAACGGTTGTGCTGCTAGCAGCAATGTGACTACTTTCGCAGTGCTCCACCGCCCCGTCGAGCTTACAACCATTTAGTAAGCCCTTTGGCTGGCAAGGGAGCGAGAGTTCTGGTCGGCGACTTCTTTCTTTTTGTCATCTTTTTCTTTCTGGTCGCACAGAAAGAAAAAGTGAATCGCATATGTAAACGATAAGTTTACTAGAAAAAATGGGCATAGGGAGATGCTCCCATGGACTATGCATTTTTTCGGCGGCACGAAAAAGAATGAATACTCACGGGTGCAGGGATACGTCCCTGCATTCTCGTTACACAGAAAGAAAAAGCATACGATATATATACTGCAAGTTTACCGAAAAAAAGAGAAAAAAAGAGAACCATATGGTTACCTACGGTTCTCTTCCTATCTCTTCTATTTATTTTTGACGACGCGGCGCAGTACGGCAACGACCGGTACAGTAATAATCGCGGACACGACAGCTTCCGGAATGCCATTGGCAACGCATATACCGACAATAATATTTACTACGTTATCGAGCGGAATATTGCGAACTTGCGCGAAATCTTTCGCATAAATCAAATAAATGCCGCCCATGACACCGGCCGTGTTAATCAAAGAACCGACAAACCCAGCTACAGCCAATCCAATCGACTGCTTCTTGATGAGTGAATATATCCCTTTATATACATAGTACGCACCAATGCCAATCAACACGCGCGGCACGACAGAAATCAACGGGTTTAAAAAGGCAAAAGACAATACTACCGGCGCAGTAATTGCCTGAAAAATACTAAAACAGCCAAAAATAAAACCGACCATTGCGCCGACACGCGGCCCGGCAACCAAAGCACCAATAATAACGGGCACATGAAGAATCGTCGCTTTCATCATCGGTAAGGGAATAAAACCGTATCCCGTCAAACCTAAGAGCATCGTAATGCCTGAAAGCATGCCAATAATCGTCAATTCACGCGTCGTAAACAACGCCCGCCGCGGCGCTTTCGCACGAACTTCTTTTTGCATCTATACTACCTCCGTTCTCGCTCTTACTTACAAGATGCAAGTCGCAACACTCTATTATTCACCGGGGATTACTATCGTGGTTTCACTCTTTCGATGCAGACCCGATATATTGCTGTAACCGCCCAAATAATATCATGCGTAGTATATCATACTTCCCCCGTCTTGCCAATAGGATTCCTCATGATTTGTGAAAAAAAACACAACCTTGAAAAGTCTATACGTATATGGTATACTAGCACCATGGCACATGCGAGTGTGGCGGAATGGCAGACGCACTAGACTTAGGATCTAGCGTCTTACGACGTAAGGGTTCAAGTCCCTTCACTCGCACCATACAACGGGTTGACGCAAAAAGCGTCAGCCCGTTTTGTTTACCGTTTTTGAATCGTTGTTTCTACGAAATACATGGCTATCTGCCTATCTCCTCCCGCAGCTCAAAGATAGGATGACTTTGCGTTTCATCTCTATTTCACGTTGATAAATGCGTCATATAATAATGTTTTATATACAAGAAAAAGACCACTCATGACGAGTGGTCTTTTTGATATATTTGATTCTAAACCTGTTAAAGGGAGAGGTTAGAAGCAAATCGAGTAAAATTAGAATGCGAATACGAACTGAGCACGTGTCTGTTCTTCCGGATCTTTAGCAGTGCCATCTTTTGTGCTGGTTGCGAAGGACTGCATTACCTGGAACTGTGCATTCTTAGCGAAGGTGTAATCAATGCCGGCGCCCCAAGATTCGATGTTGTCCATCTGACCGAATCTCCAGGAGTTTGTGGAACCGCCGAGGAATGCGCCGTCTTCAGCATTGAGGTATTCAACCCATGCATCCCAAGATTTCGGTGCAGCCAAGGAAGATTTACCATAGGTCAATTTACCGATCCAAACGTTAGCGCTATCATCCTTGCTATATTTTGTTTGACTATTTAAGCTAATGTTTTCGTAGTTAGCGAGAGCATTCCATTTCGAGCCGAAGTTATAGGATACATAAGCCCCCCAAAGGTCATCAGCGATAGTTGGAGCATCTTTACTAGAACCGGATTTATTGAAGGAGTTGTAGTATACGCCAACAGCAGAGCCATTACCGAAGAAGCCTTCTAATTCGCCATAACCAGTTTTTACGCCTAACAAAGTATCTGCTGTATTACCCTTCTTCTTAGCTTTGGCAATAGCAACGTCGTCATTACCTTCTTTAAATTTACCATAGCCGGCAGTAGCAGCGAAATGACCGTTATTGTACTTCAACTGAGCGCCATCGAAGGTATCGCCGTAGTTGTAGCCATAACCATTACCCAATACGTACTGGTAACGACCTACGGTAGCATTGAAGTTACCGAAGTTAGTGCTGACATTGGCAATATCCGTGTAATTATCGGAATCTTTATCACCGGCTGTGCCATCTTGTGCTTTGTCGTTATCAGCAAAGCTGTGGTTGTTCGTGCTAATGCCATAGTTAACCGTTGTTTTGTCGTTAACATTAGCTGTAGCACGAAGACGAATACGATAATCCCAAGAATTATCATTTTCTACAGAACCGTTCTGATATTTATAACGGAGACGAGCATCACCGGTGAGTTTTACGTTGCCAACTTTGTTTTCGAGGTTGGATACGCGAACACCGAGGTTGTTGAGTTCGTCAGCATATTCATCAGCCAATTTGTTGATGAGTGCGCGCTGTTCAACAGACGCTTTGTCCATGTGAGCCATAGCTTTTGCTACCATTTCAGCTGCTTCGTAACGAGTGATGTTACGGTTGCCCTGGAAGTAGGAGCCGTCAACACCCTGGATGATACCAGCGTCAGCGAGTTCTACAACGGATTTGTATGCCCAGCTGTCGGACGGTACATCAACGAACGGATTTGCTGCGAAAGCGCAAGTAGCACCTACAGCCATGGTTGCAACTAATGCTGCTAATACTTTTGATTTCATTGTGAAATTACCTCTCTTCGTAAAATAAAAAATAGTTTTTTTGTCTTACTTCGTTACAAGCGAAAAGCACATGGTCATTTCACAAGCGTTCATTGGCGAGTTGTCCTAGTTTCCTCTCTTTTACTACCTTGCGTTACTTCCATTGCTTTTCTATTCTCAGCCGTACCTACTTTCGTACCACGGCTTTACGGATATTATACACATTTTTTGACACTTTGTCAAAAATTTTAAAAATATATGCGTTTTTATATTTTCTTTTGTCACTATATTTTCGCAGAAAACGGCATGTATTATAGCTAAATCGTTCTATTGAGCAGTTTATTATATATTCATTGTATTTGTTTATTATGCAAGTAGCATTTTGTAAAATGCCTGGTCAAAAGGAAGCGGGATGTATCCCTGCACCCTCTTTTTTTCTAGTAAACTTGCCATTTACATTGGCGTATATACGTTTTCTTTCTGTGCAGTAAGAATACTAAGATGTATCCCTCCCGCTCTCGTATAATTCTGTAAACTTGCTGTGTACATATACTATATGCTTTTTCTTTCTGCGCGGTCAGAAAGAAAAAGTACCAAAAAGAAAGAAACCGCCGCCCAAAACGGACTTAGCCTTACTACGTTTGCCGATGACGGCGCGGCAAATTCGCTTCGCTCAGACGCCGCTTGTTTCCGTCATCGGCAAACGCAGTATCCGGTCTTCGACCGGTCGGCACGCTCGTAACGGGCGGTGTTGGCAAGGCATGCAATGTAGATTTTGCCTGGTTGCTGGAAAAACACATCAGACAAAAAAACATTCGCAAACATAGGCTCATCTACACTAAGGCAATAGATAGTATCACTTCATTATGCACAATAATAAAAAAATACAGAAATATTGATAACCCATATGAGTAATAGACTGAATGATACATGGTTTTCTAAGCATACACGTATCCGTAATTGTTCGTATTTGCTTCCAAGCCGCCCGTTACGGGAATGACTGGTTGTGTGGCGTATGCCGCACAATGAGAATAGATGGCATTGCGTTAAAAATGGGCGTTTGTTTGAGCGCAGCGAGTTTCGCCCATTTAGCAATGACAGCTATTCTCAAAGGAACGGGAGTTTCGGGCGGCCGCCTTTTTCTTCGTCTATTCTTTTTGGGCGGCACGAAAAAGAATAGATACACGAGTGTGCAGAGAACCTTCTTTGCCCATTTGTCGGCACCAAAAAAACAAGGATATAGCATATGCAAACGGCACGTTTACAGAACAAAAAAAATCTGCTCCATAAGAAACAATTTCTCATAAAGCAGATTCTATACTGTATATACTATTTAACGGTAATCAGTTCATACTGTCTTGTCCCTAAGCCGATTTTTTCACTGTGGGCCAAGGTTGCTTCCCAGTTGACATTGGGATTGCTGTCGAGGAAATGATCATGATGATGGTGCCAATCAGGCTGTGCCAAATGGTCTGCGAGCTGGCTGTTTGGCAAGGGCGTTGCTTTCATGCAGGCATCGACACAAGCCTGGTCGAGGGCAACGGGGTCAAAAGAAGCAAACATGCCGATATTCGGCAGAATCGGTGCATCGTTTTCGCCATGGCAGTCACAGTTCGGCGAAATATCCATAACCAAATTGATATGGAAGCAAGGACGGTCCTGACAGACAGCTTGGGCGTATTCTGCCATTTTGCAATCCAGTTTGTCATTGGCATCCCATTGTACTGTATGAATGGCATCAAAGGCACAGGCACCAATGCAGCGACCGCAGCCTTTGCACAAATCTTCATGAATGTGAGCTACATTGTCTTCGTAGGTAATGGCATCGGAACCACATTCGGACGCACAACGACGACAGCCTTTGCATTTAGCCGTGTCAACAGCTGGCTGACCGGACGAATGTTGTTCCATCTTGCCGGCACGACTGCCGCAGCCCATGCCGATATTTTTGACAGCACCGCCAAAGCCTGTCATTTCATGTCCTTTAAAGTGAGCCAAACTAATAAATACATCGGCATCCATAATAGCCCGGCCGATTTTGGCATTTTTGACATATTCGCCGTTTTTAACCGGTACTTCGACTTCATCTGTACCGCGCAACCCATCGGCAATGATAATCTGACAGCCTGTCGTAACTGTATTATAGCCATTGATATTAGCACAATCCATATGTTCCAATGCATGCTTACGGCTGCCTGGATAAAGTGTGTTGCAGTCCGTCAAAAAGGGTCTGCCGCCCAATTCTTTGACCAAATCAGCAACGCCTTTGACATACTGCGGACGCAGCGATGCCAAACAGCCTAATTCGCCAAAATGCATTTTGATGGCAACAAATTTCCCTTCAAAATCAATATTGGCAATGCCTGCTCGTTTGCAGAGCTTTTGCAATTTCATAATATTATTAGTACCTACTTTACAACGAAAATCGGTAAAATATACTTTTGCTTTTTCCATGTTGTCCTCCTATATATACTATAGTATTGATATTCTCAAAACTGCTTTTATTATAACACTTGGATTGTACTCTAAGTCAAGAGTCCCACAGCAAGGGCCAGACAGAAAAATAGCATCATCCTGCCTCCCTCCTCCCATCATCAAAAACACAAAATGCCCCCTGCCAAGCACCCAGGGAAATTACATTCCTGTCTGCACAGCAGAGAGCATTTGTATCTATGCTAAGATATACATGCTAGTTATTTGTCTGTATCTCTTTCAATCGCTTCTTTCAGCGTATGCCATGCCAATACGGCACATTTAACACGAGCCGGCATGTTAGATATATTTTTGAGGGCAATGGCATCTTCCAAATCTTCCAATTCGTCGTCATCAGTGACTTCCCGCTTGATCATATCGAGAAATAAATTGACCAAACGCAGCGCTTCTTGAACCGTTTTTCCTTTGATAAGGTCAATCATGATGTCGGCTGATGCCTGGCTGATGGCACAGCCGCTTCCCGTATAGGCAGCATCTTTGATGACGCCGTCTTCAATATCGGCCTGTAAGGTAATGTCATCACCACAACTGGGATTATGACCATGTTCCTGCAAATTAGCATGTTCCAGCGGATGTTTATTTTCCTGACACTGATTGTGTTCCAAAATAATATCAGAATACAGTTCGTTCATGTTTTCCATGACTGCTTACACTCCTTTAGTCTTTATAGCCCATCTGTTTACGAACGAGCGGCAGCTTTTCGAGGAAGTAATCAACTTCTTCTAATGTATTATAGATATAGAAGCTGGCACGGTTGGACGCTTCTACGTGAAGATGCGCGCCTAACGGCTGCGCGCAGTGATGGCCCGAACGAATAGCAATGCCGTAGCTGTCCAAAATCGTAGCAGCATCATGAGGATGTACGCCGTCAATCGTAAAGGTAATGACGCCGGTTTTTTCTGCCGGATCTGTACTGCCAATAATGTGAATATGCGGAAGTTTCTTCATACCTTCCAAGCAGTGGCGTGTCAACGCTTCTTCATGTGCTTCGACGTTATCCATGCCAAGGTCTTCCAAGTAATCAATAGCCGCATGCAGGGCTACAGCACCTTCGACATTCTGTGAGCCGGCTTCAAACTTAAAGGGCAGTTCATTGAATGTTGTCGATTGTTCTTTAACATATTCAATCATGTCGCCGCCTAAGAGGAACGGTTCCATGCCTTCTAAAATAGCTTCTTTGCCATACAAGACGCCCGTGCTGGCAGAGCCGCACATCTTGTGGCCGGAAAAAGCATAGAAATCACAATCTAAATCCTGTACGTCCGTTTTCATATGCGGTGTAGACTGCGCGCCATCGACAATAGCAATCGCACCGACAGCATGGGCTCTAGCAACAATATCTTTGACAGGACGCTTCATGCCAAAGACGTTGCTGACAGCGGCAAACGCAACAATTTTTGTTTTGTCGTCAATCTTAGCCAAATCTTCGTCTGTAAAGTGGCCTTCTTCATCGAGGTACATGTAATCCAATACAGCACCCGTTTTCTGGCAGACACGCTGCCACGTAACCAAATCCGAATGGTGTTCGGAAATAGGAATGACGATTTTATCGCCCTTTTTCAGGCGCGGTTCGGCATAGCTGCGAGCGATTAAGTTCAATGCTTCTGTCGTATTGCGTACAAAGACGATTTCTTTAGTAGATGCCGCGTTGATAAACTTGCGAACTGCTTCACGCGCTTCATCATAGAGTTCGCCGGCTTCAATGCTCAGTACATGAGCACCCCGATGGGGATTGCCGTTGTGATGTTCCAACAAGTCTACAATAGCGTGGATAACCTGATACGGTTTTTGCGTCGTTGCAGCATTATCAAAGTAAACGATTTGATGTCCGTTATGGACTTTAGTCAAGATGGGGAAATCTTTTCGTACATTTAACATGGCAATCACCTTTCTGACGGCAGGACTGCATTTTTTCACGTACAGCCTGGAGTGCTTTATTTTCTAAATCTTTATCGCCAATTGCATCAATAACAGGGCGAATATTGGATTCAACAATAATGAGCTGGGCTCCGGCTTCACTAAAGCCGCGGCTCATAAGGTAAAAGAGCTTATCCTTGTCAATCTGGCCTGCGCTGGATGCGTGATTTCCGACAACATCATCTTCTTTGCAAAGAAGGAGCGGTACAGAAATAGAATGTACCTTAGGACTGAGAAGGATACATGTATCCGATTCAGAACCAACGGCTTTTTTACCACCGCGCAGGAAATCGATAGTTCCGCGGAAGAATTTTTTAGATGTATCCAGCAACGCACCCGTCGTTACAATGTCTGTATTCGTTTTGACCCCTTGTGTCGGTACCCAGTAGGAAAAGTCAACGACCTGGTCTTCGTTTCCTAAATACATGGCTTGACTATTGAAATTACTTTCGTCATGCATCAAGTCTGTTTTATAATATACAGCCGTTGTCTTAGCGCCGATTTCAGCACTGACATAGTCAACCGTACTTTCTTTGCCGGCATCGGCATAGCGGTGTTCGATATGGCGGACGTTTTTATCATGGAGCTGTACTTTACTGATTTTGACATGCGCATTTTCTTCCGTCTTGACATACGTAAGGAAGTTGACCAAACCATCTGCGGCACCACCGTCAAAGAGTACATAAACAGTAAGATCGCTGCCTGCACCTGCCGTGATTTTCAGCTGCCCGCGAATCTGCGGCATAGCGTCATTAACGGAATAAACCAGCCAAACAGCCCCTTTTTGCTGCGCTCCCAAGTCAATATGGCAGTAGGAATCGCTGGCAGTCAGTACCTGTTTTAATGCATCTGGGTTGGCACCTTGAAAATCGCCTAGATCGGGAATCATATTTTCTTTGCCAAATGAAACGACAGCGTCTCCTGTATGGCGTTCCTGCGGTTTATAGGCTTTCACTGGGGCATCCTGCATCGGATCGAGTTCCAAATAGTTAACTTTCATCCAATGAAACGTCGGACGCGGGAGTTGGTTGTATTGTTCTTTTACTGTTTTCGTTGCCATTATATTCCTCCTCCCTTATTTCAATGAACCTTTAAGTTCAAGATTAATCAAGTTATTCATTTCGACAGCATATTCAAGCGGCAAGGCTTTGGAAACAGGTTCGACAAAGCCGCGTACCAACATGGCTCTGGCTTCATCTTCACTGAGACCGCGGCTCATGAGGTAGAAAATAGCATCATCGGAAATACGGCCGATGGATGCTTCATGACCCAAGTCGATATTATCGTTTTTGACGACAATAGCCGGAATCGTATCGGACTGAGATTGTTCGTCAAGCATCAACGATTCACAGCTAACGTTGGCTTTGGAGCCTTCGGCTTTTTCATTAATGACGACACTGCCGCGGTAAATGCAGACGCCGCCGCTCTTGCTGATAGATTTTGAGTTGATATTACTTGTCGTATGGGGCGCGTTGTGAACGACTTTAGAACCTGTATCCAGATACTGGCCTTTTCCGGCAAAGGTAACGCCTGTAAATTCACAGTGCGCGCCTTCACCTTGGAGAATACTCATCGGATAGAGGCAGGACGTATGGGAACCAAAGGAGCCTGTAACCCAGTTAATCGTGCCGTTTTTGCCGACAATCGCCCGTTTGGTGTTCAGGTTGTACATGTTTTTGGACCAGTTTTCAATCGTCGAATAGGTCAGCGTAGCGTCATCGCCGATAAACAATTCAACACAGCCGGCATGCAGGTTGGCTACATTGTATTTCGGTGCGGAACAGCCTTCGATAAAGTGTACCTTCGCGCCTTTTTCAACAATAATCATCGTATGTTCAAACTGGCCTGCACCCGGTGCGTTGAGGCGGAAATAGCTTTGCAGCGGAATGGATACGTCTACGCCAGCCGGTACATATACATAAGAACCACCAGACCAAACAGCACCATGGAGAGCTGCAAATTTATGATCCGTCGGTGGTACCAATTTCATAAAATGAGCTTTAACGATGTCTTCGTATTTTTTCAGTGCCGTATCAAAATCCGTATAGATAACGCCCTGCTGTACCAGTTCATCCTGAATGCTGTGGTAAACAACTTCGGAATCATACTGGGCACCGACACCGGAAAGAGACGTTTTTTCGGCTTCCGGAATCCCCAAACGATCAAACGTATCTTTGATGTCATCAGGCACATCGTTCCAGTTCGCTTTCATCTGCGCGTTCGGACGGACATAGGTAACAATGTTGTCCATATCCAGTTCGCTAATATCAGGGCCCCAGTCCGGATAGTCCATTTTATAGAATAAATCCAGTGACTTAAGACGGAAATCCAGCATCCACTTCGGTTCGTTTTTCTTTGCAGAAATTTCCCGTACAATGTCCGGCGTCAAGCCTGCATTGGTTTTGTATGCATATTTAAAATCTTTTTTAAAGTTGTACATATTGCCGAAATCCGTAAAGGATTCGATTTTTTCTTTTTCTGCAGCCAGCTTTTCTTCGGCTATCTTTTTTTCATCAGCCATGTTGCGTGCCTCCTATTTAGCCTGTTCTTTAAATGCATCATAGCCATTGGCTTCGATTTCCTGAATCAATGATGCATCGCCGGTTTTTACGATTTTGCCGTCAATGAGGACATGAACAAAATCAGGTTTTAAATCCTGCAAAATTTCGCTGTGGTGCGTAATGACCAAAATAGAATTGGTTTCGTTACGGTACTGAGATACTGTTTCAGAAACAATGCGTACAGCATCTACGTCCAAGCCAGAATCAATTTCATCCAGCATGGTCAATTTCGGTTCGAGCATGCACATTTGCAAAATTTCTGTTTTTTTACGTTCGCCGCCGGAAAAACCGTCGTTGACGTAACGAGATGCATAGGAACGATCCATTTTCAGCTGATCCATCTGCTTATGCAGCTTTTTGCGGAACGGCATAATGCGCTGTGTCTGACCACTGACAGTGCTTTTGGCATTGCGGATGAAGTTTTCGACAGAAATCCCCTGCACGGCAATTGGCGCCTGAAAAGCCATAAAAATACCGGCTTTGGCACGTTCGTTGACTGGAGCATGCGTAATATCTTTACCTTCAAAGAAAATCTTGCCTTCGGTTACTACATACTTGGGGTTGCCCATAATCGCATTGAACAATGTCGATTTGCCGGCACCGTTGGACCCCATAATAACATGAGTTTCCCCCGTATTGATGGTCAAATCCAACCCTTTGAGGATTTCTTTCCCTTCGACGGCGACTTTCAAGCCTTCCACTCTAATCAATTCACTCATCATCATTCACTCCTATAGCTATATGTTTACAGTCTATCTTTAAGTCTATGTTTTCAATCTTGATTCTCAATCTTAAAGTATACCTTTTGACTACACTAAGGATACTCCAACTGTTCCATAAAGTCAACCTTATTGGTGTTTTTTTATTGTTTTATTTTTGGTTATTTGTTATACATCCATGCTTTACGTGCAAGTAATTATCTGCATACTAAAACCAGGCCATTCCTGCATAGCAAAAGGTGCGCTTCCCGGCAGATATACAGGCAAAGCGCACACAGTTTTACAGCAGTCAACAGCTTATTTTTTATCCATACGCCGCTGCCGTTCTTTATATTTTTGATATGATGCCGTGTGCATCCAAAGCTGCATTACACCGACGACTACAGCGGCCGCCAAAATAATAAGCAAAAACGGCGTCATGCCGTCTTTGATAATAGCATACAGCAAGTACAAAATGACGACAGCAGATAAGCAGCCTTTCAGTTTATTCACAAGAGCCGCATCCTTCGCAGTCTTGCGAACTATCTCCAAAAAGGCGGGCTTTCTGACCGCGCATAGCTAATACTGCCTGAATATACATAGCACATTCAATCCGCTTCTTTTGTATACGGCAGCTCAAATCGTACGGCGTTTGAATATTGCCGCCATATTTGATGTTATTGGCATGACAGCCGCCGCTGCAGAAGAATTTAGCCCAGCAATCACAACAAATCGGCTTGTTGAGGACATGCATATCCCGGAACAGGGCAGGCAGTTTGGTATCGGTTACGCCGTCATATACATTGCCGATAACATATTCATCTTGGCCGACAAATTGATGGCACGGATAGATGTCTCCATTAGGGACGACGCACATGTATTCATGACCGGCGCCGCAGCCGCGCAGCCGTTTGGCAATGCAAGGACCGCGATACAAATCCATGATAAAGTGGTAATAAATAAACGGACGGCCTTCGTCCATGCGCTGGAGATAAAATTCTGCCAATGTGTCATATTCTTTAAAAATACGCGGCAAGTCGTCTTCCGTAATGGCATAGGACAAATCATCGCCTACCACCGGTTCCATGGACAGGCCTTCAAAACCCAAGTCTGCCATGTGTTCGACATCTTTCGTAAAATCCAGGTTGTATTTGGTATAGGTGCCGCGGACGTAATATTCTTCGCCGTTGCGGTGCTTAGCTGCATAAACCTGATTTTTGGCACACGTATCATAGGAATCACGGCCGCCTGCATCAGGGCGCATACGGTTATGTACTTCCGGCCGGCCGTCCAAACTCAAAATCAAGCTGATGTGGTTTTCCGTCAAATATTTGACTTTGGCTGGGTCGAGGAGCATGCCGTTGGTCGTTAGGGACAATTTGAATACTTTGTCATGAATCTTTTCCTGCTGGCGGATGTATTCAATCGTCTGTTTGACGACGCCAAAATTCATGAGCGGTTCGCCGCCAAAAAAGTCGATTTCGCAATGCTGCCGTTTGCCTTCCGTACTTTTGATGAGCAAATCGACGGCATGTTTGGCAACGTCAAAACTCATGAGTTCCCGTTTGTGCGTATCATAATCGCCTTGGGATGCAAAACAATATTTGCAGCGCAGATTGCAGTCATGGGCAATGTTCAAGCAAAGCGATTTAATAATCGGTTCTTCTTCAGCTACTACTTTAAAATTTTCTGCCATCGGCGCAAAGAGCATTTCTTTGGCAATCAGTTCGTCTAATTCGGCGAGCGTTTCTTCAAGTTCTTTCTTGCTGTATGTATCAGCAAATGCCTGGTATACGGCATCTTTATTAGTGCCGTCATAGACGTCCAGGACATCATAGGTAATTTTATCGATCACGTTGATAATACCGCTGTTGACATCGAGCAGCATATACGTGCCGTGTTGACAGTATTTATGAATCATCGGTTTGATTGTATAAGCCATAGTTCCTCCATACAAAAAGAATACCCTTTACCTCACGGTAAAGGGTGTCCCCTCAATTACTCATTATTTTGTGCAGACCTGGTTGCCAACTGTGCAAGATGTTTTGCAAGCGGACTGGCAGGATGTCTGGCATTCACTGCAACCAGCATGCTGTGTTGTTTTCTGAATCGATTCTGTGTTAATCGTAATAATATGTTTTGCCATTCTCTTTCACCTCACTGTCAAGATTAGTCTTATTTTACCACATAAGACCGTATTCGACAATATATCAAAGAAGCTTAAACCCTTCAAAGACAAAGTTTTTTCCCATGCTTACGACGATAGAGCGTTCGCGGAATACGTCATTGGTATCAAAAAAAATATCAAAGCCGCCTTTATAGGTAACATATACCGAATTGATGCGTTTTAAATAACTTCGTATTTCTTCTGCCGTTACTTCTCGTTCGCCGTCAGCCCGCCATTTCTTATTTTTAAAATTGGCAATCAACGGCGCATGCGCCATAACACGAGACCGATGGGCCAATACCCAATTCCATATTTCTTCACTATAGCGGCGAGCTTCTGCATCGTTGCCTTCAGCTAGTCCTTCTAAGGTAAATAATACTGGTTTGCCTTCAAACATGATTTCATCCATATAGTTGCCTTTTACGTATTTTAATTCCATATAGAATGAACCTCCCCACTATTTTTTGGAATGAATACAGCTCACATAATTTCTATCTTACCTATTTTTTATTTATTTGTCAATGCACATGCCAAGGACAAAGATCACTTAAAAAGCATTGTTCACACAACGGCTTGCGTGCTTTGCATACACGGCGGCCGTGCCAAATGAGCCAGTGATGCGCCCGGCTCCACCATTTCTTAGGAATTGCTTTCTGCAGCCCTTTTTCCACTTCCAGCGGCGTTTTGCCTTCTGCCAGCTGCAGCCGGTTGGCGACGCGGAATACATGCGTATCGACAGCAATCGCCGGCGTATCAAATAATATGCTGACCAGCACGTTCGCCGTTTTGCGGCCTACGCCGGGTAGTTTAACCAATTCATCAAAGGTTGTCGGCACTTCGCCATGATAGGTTTCACATAACATGGCACAGTTTGCCAGAATATTTTTAGCTTTACTGTGGTACAATCCGCATGTACGAATTTTTTCTTCCAGGCCGCTAATTCCTAGTTCCAGTATTTTTTCCGGTGTGTTGTATGCCGGGAACATACCTGCCGTAACCTTGTTAACGCGTTCGTCTGTACATTGTGCCGATAAAATGACGGCAATCATCAATTCAAACGGCGTATGGTAATGAAGCGCTGGCTTCATGATGCCGTACTGGTCTTGAAATCGCTGCAGCATTTCATCTTTTACTTTTTTAGAAACAGCCAACTTACTTTCCCCCATGCGTATCAATTACTTCATTCAAACTGCCCATTTCATAGCCGCCCAAATCCAGCGTGACATAGGTAAAGCCGCACTGCCGCAGCTGGGCAACGATGTCTTCACGATGAGCCAATACAGCCGGAATTTCATCAACGGCAACTTCAATGCGTGCTACATCGCCATGATAGCGCACACGCAATGAACCATGAATATACGGCGCAATAAATTGTTCCGCTTTATCAATCGCCTGCAGCCGCTGCGGCAGCAACGCTGTTCCATAGGGAATACGGCTGGCAAGACATGCCGCGCTTTGTTTATCCCAAGTTTTCAGGCCAAACCGCCGCGATAAAGCTCGTATATCTTCTTTATGCAGACCGGCTTCAATCATCGGACTGCGTACAAACTGGGATAATTCCTGTATAGCTTTCATTCCCGGCCGATAATCGCCCAAATCATCTACATTGCCGCCGTCTACGACCCATTGGTATCCTTTTTGCTGTGCCAATTCTACCAATGCGGAAAAACGGATTTTTTTGCAGATATAGCAGCGATTCGGCGGATTTTGGACAAATTCCGGATTGTCAAACTCGGTCGTAGGAACAGTCAAATGCTGTACGCCTATGTGTTCAGCCATATATACAGCATCCTCTTTTTCACTATCCGGCAGTGTCGGCGATACGGCGGTCACTGCCAATATGCGGCTGCCCAGTACGTCATGAGCTGCATATGTCAAAAACGTGCTGTCTACACCACCGGAAAAACCGATGACGACGCTTCCCATATCTTGAAGAATCTGACGCAGTTTTTCATATTTTTTATCTAGTGTTTCCGTATCACTCTGTTCTGTACTATGTGTCAAAAGGGCTTCCTCCTTTATACTATGCTATTTTATTAGATGTCATGTTTCATATAGACAGTCGCAAAGGCCGTCCATACTTGCTGCAGCGGCTTGGGCAAATACGCTTGCGCCTGCTGCCACAACGATTCAGGCACACCATAATACGCCTCAGCCACTGCACCTGCTATAGCAGCCTGCGTATCCGTATCACCGCCCAGGGATACAGCATTGTTGATGGCATCGGCAAAATCCGTGCTTTCCAAGAATGCTTCCAAGGCTTGAGGCACGCTGTCTTTCGTGCGGCATGTAAATACATAGCCCGGCCGGACAGCATCTATTGACTGCGTCAGCGGATAAAAATACTGCTGCAAATACGCCCGGATTTCTTCTTTGGATTTTTTCATACGTCCTAAATAGATTGCCGATGCGACGGCAACCGCTCCTTGGACCGCTTCGTCATTGTCATGTGTCACAAGTGCTGTCATTTCTGCCAATGCCTGCACTTCATCCAAAGACTGTCCTACCCAAGCTGCCGGAGCGACGCGCATAGCCGCGCCGTTGGCATAACTGCCGTAAGGTTCTGTTTCATCAGACAGAAACCACCGCTTAAACCGCGCGCCAAAGCCTGCGTCTGGGTACATGCGGCACCAATGTTTGAGCTGCCGACGCAGCGGCCCGATATATCCTCTCCGCGTTTCTTTACCTTCCTGCAGCGCTGCAGCGACTGCCAGTGTCGTTACGGTATCATCCGTCACATGGCATGCCGGAGCAAACCAAACAAAGGTCTTAGACTTTACAGGTGGTTTTGCAAATTCATACGGCGAGCCAATAATATCACCAAGTATCGTACCTTTCATACGTTCACCTTCTCTATGCGTTTGGCTAAAAAGCCCATGCTTATTATAACATAGGGAATTCCATTCTCCTACACGCATATAAAAAAAGAAGGACAGCAGCAAAATGAATTTCTCATTCTCATTTTGTTGCTGTCCTTTTTCTATAACAGTTAGAAGAAATGCGCTGATTCTTCTTTTAAGACTTTTTCCCGTAATGCAGACAGTTTTGCACTGCGCTGTACCCACATTTCTTCTGGATTGACAAGGCGCAGGTATTCAGGCCACAATGTCTGGATTTGTTCGTCAGCATACCGCATAATTTCTTTTAATGACGGTTTCTGGTATACCAATTTGCCTTTTAAGAAAATCGGTTCCAACATTTTCCGAACCGTAAAGGTACCGCCGGGAATAACACGCGACCGCCATGGTGCTTTGTCGCTGACCAAATGCAAATCTTTGGACGTATCTATAGTTTCTCCTTCCAAGATAATAATGTCTGCTTTCATTTTACCATGGTCTTTATCATAAATGCGCAGTACATTTTTCATGCCCGGATTTGAGATTTTTTCAGCATTATCGCTCATTTTAATCTTGGGCACAAACGTATCTCCGTCATATTGGCCGACCAGTTTAAACACGCCGCCTAAAGACGGACTGTCTTTAGCCGTAATCAAGTGGGTTCCTACCCCCCAAGAATTGATACAGCAGCCTTGCGCTTTCAATTCTGAAATGAGATTTTCGTCCAAATCGTTTGATGCGGCAATAATCGCATCGCCAAAACCTGCCGCCGCAAACATCTTATGCGCTTCTTTGGACAAATATGCTAAATCACCGCTGTCCAAGCGAATACCATATACACTGGGCAGTGTACCGGCTTCTTTCATTTCTGTAAAAATAGTAATGGCATCCGGCACGCCTTGTTTCAACGTATTATACGTATCAGCAAGCAAAATTAAGTTGTTGGGATACTGGCGGGCATAGGCACGAAATGCTTCCAGTTCTGACGAAAAGCTCATGACCCAGCTATGAGCCATCGTTCCCAAAATCGGCATGCCGAATTTGGCGCCGGCTAACACGTTGCTGGTACCGTTAAAGCCGCCAATCATGGCAGAACGGGCACCATATACACCGGCAGATTTACCTTGGGCACGACGAAGACCAAATTCCATTAAGTTGTCATTGCCTGCAACAGTACGAACGCGGCGAGCTTTAGTGGCAATCAGACTTTCATGGTTCATAATCATAGACATACATGTTTCCAACAGCAGTGCTTCTGCTTTTTTGGTATGAACGCGCAGCAGTACTTCCTGCGGAAAAGCAATGGTGCCTTCTGGCATGGCATAAATGTCACCGGTGAATGTAATTTGTTTCAAATAATCCAAGAACTCATCTTGGAATATACCTGTCCGCTTTAAGTACGCAATATCGTCATCATTGAAATGAATATTATGGACATAATCAATTAAATGTTCCAAACCAGCTACGACAGTATAGCCGCCCTTAAAGGGATTCGTTCGATAATAGCGGTCAAACACGCAGGATTGTTCGTGTTTCCCTTCAAAGTACAGCCCTTGTATCATAGTCAGCTGATACAAGTCTGTCAATAATGCTTTTGTATACAATATACTCGCCTCCAAATGAATGTTATCTTTATTATACATCAAACAGATAAGACCGAGCAATGAAATTTTACATTTTGTTGACATGTCCTTTACGGCATGTGTCACAGTGTATCTAATACAGCAATTCTCGTTCCGCTTTTTAGCACAACCATACGGCTTTTGGCGTGTTTTTTCTTTGCAACTGATATTTCATGCCCTGCTTCTTATCTTTTTCCTTATTTATGATATAATAGAACGTATTGTGCCGCTGTTATAGAAAGGAGTGTTCTTATGAAATATCGTCTGATGCTTTTGCTGACTGCTTTGATTTGGGGCTGTGCCTTTGTCGCCCAGCGCACGGTGGCTGATGTCATGGGACCATTCACCTTTAATGCGCTGCGCTTTTGTTTAAGCTCTGCCGCACTCATTCCCTTATTATTTCTTTCCCCCAACACACCAGATCCGCAGCAAACGCAACAAATGAAAACACCTGCTTTTATTTTGCTTTGTGCAGCTGTTGGTTTCTTCTTATTTGCCGGTTCGGCATGCCAGCAAATAGGTCTTTTGTACACCACTGCCGGTAAAGCCAGTTTCATCACATCCTTGTATATCGTCGCCGTTCCGTTGCTCGGTTTGGCACTCAAAAACACACTGCGCCTATCGCATATTCTAGGCTGCCTAATTGCCGTCGTCGGACTCTATTTATTAGCATTTCATGATGCGGGCACATCTATCAATATAGGAGATATGTTTGAATTAGCCGGCGTATTTTTCTGGAGCTGTCATATATTATGTATAGGCCGCTTTGCCCCCAGCTATCCGGGTATTTTCTTATCGTTTGGACAGTTTATCGCCTGTACTCTTTTTAACGGCATTGCTATGTTCCTCAACGGCGAATTCGTAACGCTGTCACTGATTGCTTCCTCTGCCGCAGCTATCCTATACTGCGGAATTTTCTCCAGCTGTGTCGGCTACACGCTGCAAATTATTGCTCAAAAGCATGTAGCACCTACTGAAGCTTCGCTGCTTTGCAGCTTTGAAATGATTTTTGGTGCCTTAGCCGGCATTCTCCTGCTGGGTGAATGGATGTCTTCCCGTGAATTTATCGGCTGCCTGTTAATGACCATTGGCATCTTTTCCGCGCAAATTCCCAGCCGTGCTGTGATTTGCTTTTCAAAAGCCTCTTAACCGGCATACTGCAGCCTATATACATAAAATGATAATCAAAAAAGAACTATCACATGATAAGCCGCTCAACCGCTTCCAAGTGATAGTTCTTTTTTCTCTATTTTCTTTTTAATACGTTTCGTACAGCCTGCACAATAGAAGATGCATCTAATCCATACGCTTTCAGCAACTCATCCGGCATACCAGATTCCCCAAAGGTATCCTGAATGCCGACTAATTCAACGGGCACGCAACAATGCTGTGCCAATGCCTCGCAAACAGCACTGCCTAAGCCGCCAATGCATTGGTGTTCTTCACACACGACAACAGCCTTGGTTTTTCCAGCACTTGCCACAATAGTTTGCGTATCCAATGGTTTCACAGTATGCACGTTAATAATTTCTGCAGAAATACCTTCCTGCTGCAGTATGTCAGCTGCCTGCAATGCTTGGTATACCATGATGCCATTTGCAAAAATAGTCACATCGCTGCCATCGCGAAATACGGCCGCTTTGCCAACTATGAACGGCGTGTCCTCTGTTGTCACGACCGGTGCCGGATTACGGCCAAACCGAACGTAAGACGGCCCTTTCATGTCATAGACAGCCAGCGTTGCCTTATATGTTTCATGCCAGTCACACGGCACAATAAGGGTCATGTTAGGAATGACGCGCATCAACGCAACATCTTCCAAAGCCTGATGCGTAGCGCCGTCCGGGCCGACAGAAATGCCCGCATGGGCGCCTCCTAGTTTTACATTCAAGTTGTTGTAACAAATCGTATTGCGGATTTGTCCCCATGCCCGTCCTGTCAAAAAAACACCGTATGTGGAAATAAACGGTACAAAGCCAGTCAGCGACATACCTGCTGCCGTGCCCACTAAATCTTGTTCAGAAATGCCTACATTGACGTATTTATCCGGATATTCCCGCCGTACCCAATCCGTACGGGTTGATTTAGCTACATCGGCATCCAAGACAACTACATCTTCGTGAAGACGGCACAACTCCAACAACGCTTTGCCGTAGCCGTCGCGCATAGGTACTCGTTTCATTACGGCACCTCCTGAGATAATTCTTTCATCGCCATCCGGTACTGTTCTTCATTCGGCGCTGTACCATGCCATTTTGCCTGATTTTCCATATACGATACACCTTTTCCTTTTATCGTATGGGCCAGTACAACTGTCGGCTTGCCACGGTACTGTTTGGCTGCCGCCAACGTTTGATACAGTTTGCCTAGATGATGGCCATCTGTTTCCATGACATGCCAGCCAAAACTTTGCCATTTATCCGCCATAGGCTGCATGTTTTTGATGCCTTCCAGCGCATCTACAAGCTGCATGCCGTTGCAGTCCACAATCAGACAGACATTGTCTAACTGATGCTGTGCCGCAAATGCTGCTGCTTCCCAAATCTGGCCTTCCTGCTGTTCCCCGTCACCGATAAGGCAAAAAACATGGGGTGATTCATGACGCCGCTGCAAGGCAAAGGCTATCCCGTTGGCAATAGACAGTCCCTGTCCCAGCGACCCTACAGCGCAATCCAGGCAAGGCAGTTTTTCCATATTAGGATGTCCCTGCAGCGGACTGCCCAGTTTTCGCAGCGTATCTATCCAAGATATGGGAAAAAAACCTTTATGGGCTAAAACACTGTAATAGGCTGGTGCAGCGTGGCCTTTTGATAAAATAAATCTATCCCGCCGCGGATTTTTGGGATCGTCAGGAAAACAACATAGCAGCTCGGTAAAATACAGCGTTACCAAGATTTCTACTGCCGATAAGGAACTGCCAGGATGGCCGGAACCTGCTAAATAAATAGCCTGCACAGTTTCTCTGCGTATTTGCCTGCATAACTGTTGAAGCTGATTTGTCATCAATACACGCCTCCTATAGCGAAGATTCTGATATATTCGCTATGTATGGGTATCACATAAAAAACGCACCGTATCAAACATAGCCCGCCCTGATACGAATGCGTTTTGCGAACACTGCAAAGACACTTTTTATACTGTAAAAAATGCCTTTCTTCTTATTATAATACAATGATTATAAACGTAAGTCAATTAAAACATGCTTATTTCGTATATTAATATGCATAATACTCATGTATTGAAGGTCAAGAAATCTAGTTTTACCGCATGAAGTGTTTCATTATCATGCACTATCCCTTTCGTTAAACGTGTTTTTGCAGCTTGAAGAAAATAAATCGTACTGTGACAACTTGTTCACGTATGTAGTAAAAGGACTGTAACAAAATGAACTAAACCGTTCTCCTTTTGTTACAGCCCATGATAACTGCATAAAGTATAAAAATGTATAGCTATTTCAAATTAGCCATTTCTTCCTTCAATACATCAGCCAGTCGTTTAATGCCTTCAACAATCCGCTCTTCGGGCATATTAGAATAGTTTAGGCGGAAATGATTCGCGTTGCCGCCGTTTGGATAAAACGGCCCGCCCGGCACATAGGCAACATCTTTAGCCAATACCTTCGGCATAATTTCTTTGGCGTCCATGCCTTCCGGCAGTGTTACCCACGTAAACAAACCGCCTTCAGGATACGTAAACGTAATTTCTTTAGGAAACTCTTCCTTCATGGTCTGGCACATCAAATCACGGCGCGTTTTGTACAGTGCCTTAATTTTTTCTACATGTTTATCCAAATCGTACATATCAATATAATACGATGTCTGCCGTTGGGCAAAGGAAGAAGACTGCAAATCAACAGCTTGTTTTAATTTAACGATTTTATCAACAATTTCTGGATTAGCAACCATCCAGGCAATACGAAGACCTGGCATAAAAATCTTGGAGAACGAGCCTAAGAATACAATGTTTCCCTTCGTATCCATCGATTTTAAAGACGGAACTTTTTCTCCGTCATACCGCAATTCGCCGTAAGGATCATCTTCTAATACAGGGAAGTCGTATTGATTGATAATTTCCATAAATTGTTGGCGGCGTTCCAGCGGCCACGTAATACCGGTTGGGTTTTGAAATTCCGGTATGACATACATCATGCGCACACGCGGGCCATATTCTGCCAATATCTTTTTTAATTCTTCCGGAATAACCCCTTTTTCATCTGTAGGGACTTCAACAAACTGCGGTGCGCAGAGCTTAAAAGCGTTGATAGCACCTAAATACGTCGGGCTTTCTACGAGTACGACATCATCCTTATTTAGGAAAATCTGTGCCAACAGCGACAGTCCTTGTTGCGAACCGGATGTAATCATGACTTCTTCTGCCGAACAATCGACCATAAACGCTTGTTTCATTCGTTTGGCAATTTTTTCGCGAAGCGGCAGATAACCTTCGGTAGTGCCGTATTGTACAGCCTGCTTGCCTTCTTTCGTCAGTACCTCTTCATCAACTTTTTTTAGTTCTTCAGTAGGAAACAGTTCCGGTGCCGGAAGACCGCCGGCAAACGAAATCACTTGCGGCATGGTTGTTAATTTTAATAATTCACGAATCTCAGAGGCTTTTAAATCCATCGCAAGGTCTGAATACTTCATTACCAATCACTCCTTTGTTTTTCCCAAGAAACGTTTAACCTTTATGTTATATTTATTATATCATCTCTATACCTTTTAATCAATTGTATTTTTACTTTTTGTAATTATTGTGATTAAAAAAAATTCAGACATGTAAAACCACATGTCTGAATCCTAAAAACAATATTATTTTAATTTTGCTATTTCTTCTTTCAATACTTCAGCTAAGCGTTTGATGCCTTCAACAATACGTTCTTCCGGCATATTGGAATAATTCAAACGGAAATGGTTGGCATTACCGCCATTCGGATAGAATGCTGTGCCCGGTACATAAGCAACTTTTTTAGCAATAACCTTTGGCATCATCGCTTTGGCATCCATGCCTTCCGGCAGTGTTACCCACGTAAACAAGCCGCCTTCCGGATATGTAAAGGAAACGCCTTCGGGGAAATATTTTTTCATGGAATCATACATCAAAGTGCGGCGTTTACCATACAAATTGCGGATTTCCTGTACATGTGCATCTAAGTCAAACATATCAATGTAATAGGAAACTTGACGCTGTGCAAAGGAAGAAGACTGTAAATCTACGGTCTGTTTCAGCATAACTGCTTTTTCCAAAATTTCCGGAGCTGCAACCATCCAGCCCAAACGAAGACCCGGCATGAGAATCTTGGAGAAGGAACCAAAGAAAATAACGTTACCTTTCTTATCCATGGATTTCAATGTCGGCAGCGATTTTCCTTCATAGCGAAGTTCGCCGTACGGATCATCTTCAATAACCGGAATGTCATGCTGGTTAATAATATTCATAAATGCTTCGCGTCGTTCCATCGGCCATGTAATACCTGTTGGATTTTGGAAATCAGGAATGACATACATCAAACGAATACGGTCACCGTATTTAGCAATAATCTTGTCTAATTCTTCCGGAATCATGCCCTTATCATCTGTCGGTACTTCAACAAACTGTGGGAATTTAACATTAAATGCTGTTGTAGCACCCATGTATGTTGGGCTTTCTACTAAAACGATATCATCTTTATTTAAAAAGATATTGCCCAACAAAGATAAGCCTTGCTGAGAGCCAGCTGTAATAATGATATCTTCATAGCTGCATTCCGTTTGGAAAGCAGATTTCATACGTTCAGCAATATGTTTACGAAGCGGTACATAACCTTCTGTCGTGCTGTACTGCAAAGCCTGCTGACCTTCTTTTTCCAAAATGGCCACGTCGACTTTTTTCATATCTTCTACAGGAAACAGTTCTGGTGCAGGCAAACCGCCGGCAAAAGAAATAATTTCCGGATTTTCTGTGACTTTCAAAATTTCACGAATATCAGATGCGTGTAAACTTTTTGCTACTTCTGAAAACTTTACCATAAAAATATCACTCCTATTCTTTTTCTCTTCTTTTATGGCTCTAATCCAATAGTCTTTGTCATAATTATTGGAGTGCTTTTAAGTATAGCACAAATATAATGTGTTGGCTATAAAAATCATAAAAAAATCAAAAAAAAACCTTGCAGATTAAATATTTTTTCTGCAAGGGTTAAAGTTAATCGTTTACGTTAAGGAAAAATTTTCGTGTTTGTGTTTCATCTTGCTTCATTTGCTGTATCAATTCTGCAGCAGACGCAAATACGATTTCACTACGAATTCGTTTCTTAAAACACAAACTAACTTGTTTTCCATATAAATCCTCCTGCCAATTCAGTACATGGGTTTCTATGCGCCGATACTGGTTGGCAAAGGTCGGATTACTGCCAATGTTCGTCATACTTGGGTGGCTCACGCCATCCCAAACCAGTTCAGTAATATAAACACCGTCAGCAGGCACTGCCATTTTGACAGGAATCAGCATATTCGCCGTAGGAAATCCAATCGTCCGGCCGCGATGATCTCCCTGCACGACTTCACCCGTTAGAGTAAAAGGCCTGCCCAGCAGTTTTTCAGCTGTTTCCATATGTCCCATTTGAACGAGTCTGCGAATGACTGTACTGCTAATCGGCGTCGTTCGACCCGGCCGTTCCAGCAACGTCAATGCTAAAACAGGTATATGATATGCTGCCATAAACTGTTTCAATGTATCCGTATTGCCGGCTGCTTTGGCTCCATACGTAAAATTAGAGCCAACGACGACAGCCGACGGATGAATATATTGGAGCAGCTGCTGACAAAATGATTCCGGCGATTCCTTAAGCAAATGCCGGGTCATGGGCAACAGGACAAGACCGTCCATGCCTACAGCTGCTATATATGCTTCTTTTTGTTCTACTGTCGCTAATCTTGCCGGTTCTTTTTCTGGACAAAGGACGGAAAACGGATGCGCTCCAAACGTAATAACCATCGCTTTGACGCCTTTTTCAGCCGCTTTTTCCATAGCCGTTTTCATAACCATTTGATGCCCCAAATGCACGCCGTCAAAGGTTCCTAAGGCAACTACTGCACCGCGACAATCCGTTATTTCCTGAAATGAATGGAATATTTGCATGATTCATTACCGCCTCACCATACATCCGCAAACATCTTATGAGGACGAATGACGTGATGTTCTTTATCAAAATGTGCAATGCCGGCTAATTGCTGCGTCGGCGTATACACGCGTAGTATCGTCCCATCTGCCAAACCTTTTCCAGCAAAGGGAACAGCCCGCCCCTGCAGCAAAAACGTACATTTTTCCAAACTGCATACAGCCTTCTTCAGTTCTTGAATAGCCATGTCGGCAGGCTGTACATATGCCGCCGGATTCGTTTCAATTTCTTCTAGGGTCGCTGCCTGGGATATATCAAATAAGCCAGCCCGTACCCGTACCAAATAAGTCATGCAAGCGTACGTTCCAAGTTTTTCACCTATATCTCGAATCAATGAACGAATATACGTCCCTTTGGAACACGTAACAGCTAAAACTCCCTTGCCGTGATGGTATGCCAGCAGCTGAATTTCATGAATAGTAACCTGCCGTACAGGCAGTGTAAAATCCGCATGCTGTCGGGCCAGTTTGTACGCTTTAACACCGTTGATATTAATAGCAGAATACCGCGACGGCGTTTGCTGTATCTCGCCTGAAAAAGTCTGAACAACCGTATTCAGCGCATCAAAACTAAGCGCAGGAACCGGTGCCTGCGCGACTACTTTACCGGTGCTGTCTTCTGTATCTGTAGCCAATCCCAAGGCAAATTCTGCATGATATGTTTTTACGCTGCTGTCCCCGTATTCAATTAATCGTGTAGCCTGACCCAAATAAACCGGCAGTACACCTGCCGCCAACGGATCCAAGGTACCGGCATGGCCTATTTTCTTCATTTTGTATATACGGCGCAGCTGCCCAATCACATCATGACTCGACATGCCTGTCGGTTTTATTACATTGACAATTCCGTGTATCATATCACTTTTACTATTTCCTTCACTAGCAATTTTTTTGCTTCGTCCAATGGGACGGCAATCGTGCAGCCTGCTGCCCGCACATGGCCGCCGCCGCCAAAGACAGCCGCTATAGCATTGACATCGACTGTTTTGGAACGCAGACTGACCCTTGTTTCTGTCTCACTGATATATTTTACTGTAAAGGCAACATCTACGCCTTTAATGCAACGCACATAATCAATGTAGCTGCCTGTGTGTTCTCCTGTATACTGCAACAATTCCGGCGTAAATGCCAATCCAGCTACGGTATTATTTCCAAACAACTCAATATGCCCCAGCACTTCAGAAAGAGCCTGCAGCTTAGACAATGAACGGGCTTCCAAGTGTTCAGAAATGACATTGGGACGCGCGCCGGCATCAACTAAAGCCGCAGCCATTCGCAGCGTGTGTCCTGTCGTATTGCTGAATTTAAAAAAGCCGCTGTCTGTCGCAATAGCCATATACAAGGCATCAGCCCACGAAGCTTCTATCGGTACATTCCATGCTAAAAAAAGTTCGGTCAAGATTTCACCTGCCGCGGCAAAATCAGGACGGATATATTCCCAATCAGCAAAATGCTGATTGGAAATATGGTGGTCTATATTCAAGACTTTCCCTTTTGCCAGTAAAGCCGCATTTCCTAAGCGTTTCATGTCCGTAGCATCCAGAACAACGGTAAGCCAGGAAGCATCTGTCTGAACAGCATCCGGCTGCTGAATGGCATTATAGTCCTGCAAAAAACTAAATTTTTCATCTACTTCATCATCTAAAACGACAACAACATCTTTTTGCAAAGCACGCAGCCATCCATACAAGGCCAGCGTACTGCCAATAGCATCTCCGTCCGGACTAACGTGCGCCGTGACAGCAATATGGTCATACTGTTCTAATATATGGCGTATTTCCTGTATTGAAGCATTCATAAGTTTTAGTCCTTCTTTTCAATGTCACGAAGAATTTTATCAATCTTCATGCCATAATCCAACGATGTATCTTCTTTAAATTCAATCGTCGGTGAATAGCGAATGCCTAACCGCCGTCCCACTTCCGTACGAATATAGCCTGTTGCATTTTTTAATGCTTTCATCGTATTTTGCTTTTCTTCCGGTTTTCCAAAGAGACTGACATATACAGTTGCTTCGCGTAAATCACCTGTAATCCGCGCATCCGTAACGGTAACAAAACCTAGACGGGGATCTTTTAATTCACGAAGCAGGATGTTGGAAACTTCCTGCTTAATGAATTCTTGTATTTTACGAACTCGTAGTTCTCCCATAATTTGTTATCCTCACTTATTCCGGTGCTACTTCGACCATTTCATACGCTTCGATTTCATCGCCTTCTTTAATATCGCGATATTTATCAAGCGTAATACCGCATTCATAGCCAGAAGCAACTTCTTTTACATCATCTTTAAAGCGGCGCAAGCCATCAATTTCGCCTTCATGAACTACAATGCCGTTACGAATCAGACGAATTTTCGATGTGCTGGTAATTTTACCTTCTTTGACATACGAGCCGCCAACGATTACTT
Organism: Megasphaera sp.; assembly: GCA_050874545.1. GTDB lineage: Bacteria > Bacillota > Negativicutes > Veillonellales > Megasphaeraceae > Megasphaera. Next base: position 27,074 of record JBNMKW010000008.1, read on the forward strand.
TCGGCGTTGTAATGACTTTGCGGACTTCCGCACGGCCAATAATCTTTTCTTCGTATTTCTTTTCCATCATGCCCTTAATAGCCGCTTCAACATCATTAATAGCATCGTAAATAACACGATACATACGCATATCAACATTTTCATGTTCTGCTGCTTTGCGAGCTGCCGCATCCGGACGAACATTAAAACCAATAATAATCGCGTTGGATGCAGACGCCAGCATAATATCAGATTCGGTAATCGCGCCGACACCGGCATGTACAATAGAAATGCGCACTTCATCACTCTTTATGGCAAGCAGTGACTGGCTCAACGCTTCGACAGAACCTTGAACGTCCCCTTTGACAATCAACGGCAGTTCTTTCAGTTCGCCCTGCTGAATTTGATTAAACAAGTCATCCAGCGTTACTTTGGCGTTGACATGGAGTTCAGAAGAACGTTTCTTTTCCATACGTTTTTCCGCTACACTGCGCGCCGTTTTTTCATCTGTTACATCCAAAATGTCGCCGGCTTCCGGTACATCGTTCAAGCCCAAAATTTCTACAGGGAATGACGGTTCTGCTTTTTTAACTCGTTCGCCGCGTTCGTTAGTCATAGCACGAACTTTGCCGAAGCACGGGCCGACAATAATCGTATCGCCGACATGGAGCGTGCCTTTTTGAATCAGCACAGAAGCCACAGGGCCGCGGCCTTTATCTAATTTTGCTTCAATAACAACCCCTTGAGCCGGACGGTTCGGGTTAGCTTTTAATTCGGATACTTCAGCCAATACCAAAATATTTTCCAAAAGTTCATCCAAACCAATTTTTTTGTGGGCTGAAACAGGAACCATAATCGTGTCGCCGCCCCATTCTTCACTAATCAAGCCGTATTCTGTCAGCTGCTGCATAACATGTTCCGGATTAGCGCTTTCTTTATCAATTTTGTTGATAGCAACAATAATTGGTACGCCTGCCGATTTGGCATGGTTAATGGATTCAATAGTCTGCGGCATAACGCCGTCATCGGCAGCTACGACCAATACGGCAATATCCGTTACCTGAGCACCGCGGGCACGCATAGCCGTGAAAGCTTCATGGCCCGGCGTATCCATAAATGTGATTTTTTTACCTTGATATCGAACCTGATAAGCACCGATATGCTGGGTAATGCCGCCGGCTTCATGACTGGTAACGTTAGTTTGGCGAATGGCATCCAACAAGCTGGTTTTACCATGGTCAACATGACCCATAATTGTAACAACAGGCGGACGAACTTTTAACGTTTCCGGGGCATCTACAATTTCTTCGAGTTCTGTCGGGTCTTCCGGCGGTGCTTCTTGCGTAACAGTAACACCAAATTCATCAGCAATCAAAGAAGCTGTTTCATAGTCGATTTCCTGATTAATAGTTGCCATAATGCCGCCCATTAACAGTTTTTTAATGACTTCTCCCACTTCACGGCCCAAGCGTTCTGCAAAGTCTTTAACGATAATGGTTTCCGGCAATTCAATAGATGTTGGGTAATTCTTCTTTTTAGCCGGTTCCGCATGCTGTGTCTGCTGCTGATTCTTATGATTTTTATTCTTGTGCTTTCCTTTATTCAATACGTTGGAAAGCAGCGTATGCGGTCTGTTTTTTCCGCCTTGGCTGCCGCGGGTATCCCGGTTAGTATTCTGCCCACGCCGATTATTGCGTTTATTATCTGAACGATTATTATCACCGCCGCTTTGCTGCGTACGGCCAAAAAACTTGGTGCGCTTGCCATCACTGGAACCGCCCTGCTTGGTATCGTTCTGATGATTAGAACGGTTCTGCGTATTGCCAGTGTTTTGTCCTTTATCTCTACGCATATTGGAATTGTTTTTGGCATTGCGGTTTGCCGGCTGTCCCTGGCGTTTCCCGCTGTTAGTCCGTTCATTTCGTCCTTGCTTAGCGTTATGTTCCTGATTGTTTTGACGTTCCTGATGTTTTCCTTGATTTGCGCGGCTGTTATCGTTCACTTTTCGGCTAGTTCCTTCCATTCCTTTTTTGGCTTCTGCCATTTTTATATTTTTATCATTCTGTTTCGACTTCTTAAAAGACGTATCCAAAATGGATTTCATTTTATCATCGATGCCAGTAAAATTTCCGGCCTTGATATTATGTTCTTCCAATACCTTGATGACATTTTTGGCTGACACGCCATATTCTTTTGCTGCTTCATATACTCGTTTTGTCATCTAGTTACCCCCTTTATCCATCGTTTTCATCACTTTGGCAATCGCTTTGGCAAATCCTGCATCAGTCAGCAAAACGACGACATTCTGCATTTTGCCTACAGCCTGCCCCAGTTCTTCTTTTGTAAATATATCTACCACGGCAATTTTCTTACGCTGCGCCAGACGGCGATATTTCTCTGTATTGTCACTTCCGCCGTCGCGTGCTAAAAACAGCATAGGAACCGTATGTTTTTTCAAATGATTGGCTGCTGCAAAATCACCGCAAATTGTCTTACGAGCCCGATAAGCCAGCCCCAGCAGGCCGCTTATCCGTTCTTGTACCGTCATGATAATTCCTGCCGCAGACTTTCATATATATCGTCTGATACTTTCGTCTTCAAGGAACGTTCTAAACGATGTTCTTTATATGCTTTTTCTAAACATTCCAAATTTTGACAAATATAGACGCCGCGGCCTGATTTTTTACCTGTTTTATCAATTTCAACAGTACCTTCAGGCGTACGGACGACGCGTATCATTTCTTTTTTGTTTTTCTGTTCCTGACAGCCTGCACAGACACGGAGTGGCATCTTTTTCTTTTTCATAAGCGCCTCCTATTCCTGTGCGTCACTGGGATTATCAGACGGCAGTGCCAAGTCGCTTAAAATATCCATGTCCGCATTGGCCGCTTCAGTCGTTTCTTCTGTCACTTCGGCTTCTTTGGCCTGGCTTTCGCTCTTTATGTCAATTTTCCAATTTGTCAATTTAGCTGCCAGCCGTGCATTTTGCCCAGCTTTGCCAATTGCCAGCGACAACTGATAATCCGGTACGACGACGCTGGATGATTTATCCGCTTCATCTACGGTAACTGAGATGACCTGTGCCGGGCTCAGGGCATTTGCAATGTATACAGCCGGGTCTTCATCCCATTTGACAATATCAATTTTTTCATTTTGCAGTTCCGTGACGATATTCTGCACGCGCGTACCTTTGGGCCCTACGCAAGCACCGACAGAATCTACATTTTCGTCACGTGAATAAACAGCGATTTTAGAACGGCGGCCCGGTTCTCTGGCAACAGATTTTAATTCTACAACGCCTTCATAAATTTCCGGAACTTCTAATTCAAACAAACGTTTCAATAATCCTGGATGAGTACGGGATACGAGAATCTGCGCACCCTTTGTTGTCTTTCGTACTTCAACAACATAACATTTGATACGCTGGCCAACAGCATAGTTTTCTGTCGGAATTTGTTCCGATACGGGAAGTACTGCTTCTGCTTTACCCAAATCTACATAGACATTGCGGTTTTCAATACGCTGAATCAATCCCGTAATAATGTCATCTGTACGATTGTAAAATTCATCATACACAATGTTGCGTTCAGCTTCACGAAGACGCTGAATCATGACTTGTTTTGCTGCCTGTGCGGCAATGCGGCCAAAATTATCCGGCGTCACATCGACGTTGACGACATCGCCGACTTCATACTCCGGATTGATTTTGCGGGCATCTTCTAAGGAAATTTCACTGTAAGGATTTTCCACTTCATCCACAACAGTTTGTGCAGCAACAATACGATAATCACCAGTTTCACGATTCAGTTCGACATCCGCAACGGGATTAGCTTCCGGCTCTTTCTTGTACGCCGTAATCAATACGGCTTCTAAAGAATCACAGATAACATCTGTTGAAACACCTTTCTCTTTAGATAAAAAAGCAATAGCATTCAGCAATTCTTTATTCACGTTTTATACCCTCCAATTAAAAATCAATATGCAAGCGAATCTGCGATATATCTTTCATTGTCAAATCTTCTTCATTTTCATTAATACGTACTGTCAAGGTACCATCTTCATTTTTCCGTACCAAATCAGCGACTAAATCCTTCGTGCCGTTATACGGTTTAAAAAAATGAATATCTATAGTACGTCCTGCATAGCGGATGAAATCCTTGTCTTTTTTCAAAATGCGGTCCAATCCCGGTGAAGACACTTCTAATAAATAATTATCTTGTATCGGGTCTTTTTCATCCAGCACTTTGCTTAATTTTTCACTGACACGCTGGCAGTCTTCTAGGTCAATGCCGCCTTCTTTATCAATAAAAACACGCAAATACCAATTCTTTTCCCGTACATACTCTACATCAACCAGCTCTAATTCTGTCCCGGCTATGATTTGCTCTACTTCGTTAGCAATTAAATCTTCAATATGTTCACGTCTCATCGTATTCACCAGCTATCCTTCTTAAAATCGTGTAGGTAAAAGTTAAGAGTGGGCTTCCACCCACTCTTCATCAATCAAACCTAAATTACTTTTAGTATACCACTTGACCCTCGTTCTGACAACGCTGTCAAGCAGAAATTACGCCATATCCTTTCGTATGGCATCTAATACGGGCAAAAGCCGTTTTTCCAAAGCCTGCTCCAATTCTTTTAAGGAAGACGTATCAAAATCATGAACTAGATTCGGAAAATTATGAATACGCCGTTCCGCAAAAAAATCATCACGCAGCACATTATACATCAGCGATAGCCCGCTTTGTGTTTCTGCATGATAGTAAGACAGTATCATATAGGAACCATTAATGATCCGCACTGCTTCATTAGGGCGAATCAGTCGCGTAAAACCATGATATTCTACTGGCAAAAATGGATCCCATTGAACAGCAGGTATGCCTTTATCTTTTAAAATCACGCTGAAATTACAGGACGGCTCTACATAATAATCATGTATAAGACGCGTCAGCCGTTGTTCTACCATTGTGCGGAACAACGAAAAATCACTGGTAATAAATTCAATCAGCGCAAATTCCAGCATGCCAATATCTGTGCGCACAGAAAACTCTTCTGAATCCGGGTTAAATACTGCCCGTACAGACCAATGGTTGACAGAATTGCGATACACGAACAGCAAGTATTCTTTGTCAGCTCCTTGTTCTTGTATCATGCGATATTCTGTCGATAACTGAAAATCTCCCACCTGAAGTGGGAGAATAGAAGCAATATTCCATTGTTTGAGTGTTTCAATCAATGTGTTATCCATAATAAAAAAAATGGTGCGGTTGGCGGGAGTTGAACCCGCACGATCAGAGATCACTGCCGCCTGAAGACAGCGCGTCTGCCATTCCGCCACAACCGCACATGCTAACTAAAAACCATAAAGGTGTTTATATTGCTGTTCGTTCAGCAAAACTATCTTAACATACTCACGGGTTTCTGTAAAGGGAATTTTTTCTATTTCTGAAAAATTTTTTCCCCAACCGTATTCTTCCATCCAAGAATCGACATAGCCACGACCTGCATTATACGCCGCCAATGCCAATACCTTATTCCCGTCGTACTCTTTTAATAAATAGGCCAGATACCAAGTTCCCAGCCGGATATTCGTCTGCACATTATGCAGTTTATCCGGTGTGTACTCCGTCATCTTCATCTGTTCGGCAATCCACCCCGCCGTATCCGGCATAATCTGCATCAAGCCTACTGCTCCCCGATGTGATGAAGCACCTTCATTAAATTTGCTTTCCACCAAAATAACAGCTGCAACTAATGCCGGATCCACGCCGTCTTCGTAAGAATATTGGCGCACCATGTAGTCATATTGAAGCGGATACACAAATTTTCGCATAACCTCGTCTTTCCAATGATAAAAATAACTAACAGAAAAACAAAGCACTGCAATCGCTATTAGAATTTTTCCTCTCGTATTCGTTTTTCGTCTCACTGCAAACTCCTACCGTTGTTCCAAGCGCAGCAAAAGCTGGTTCCACTGCTGCTGCACTTGTTTTTCCGTGTTTTCCAATGACGCTGTATTGTCAATAATAACCTGGGACAAAGACCGTTTTTCATCAATAGGAAATTGGGAATGAATACGCGCCAGCGCTTCTTCTTGGGTGTAGCCGTTGCGCGCCATGAGCCGTGTAAGCTGCGTTGCTGCATCTACGTATACAAGCCATACTTCATCAACATACGAATGATATTTTACCTCAAACAGTAAAGGCATGTCAAGAAAAACCATATGGGCTCCTTTTGCTTCCAACATAGCTGTCTGCCGGTCTATTTCCCGATGAATCAGGGGAAACAAAATATCTTCCAGGTCTTTTTTTCTCGTTGCATCATTAAAAACAACACTGCCGATATACGCTCTGTTCATTGTCCCGTCCGGCAGCAATGACTGCGGGCCAAAAACACGAGTTACCGCCTGCAGTCCCTCAGAACCTGGCTGCACTACTTCTCTAGCAATAATATCACAATCAATGATAGCCGCGCCGTAGCTGCGCAGCATAGAAACTACTGTACTTTTGCCGGATGCAATTCCGCCGGTCAACCCAATTTTATACATAAAATACGCTCCTTACTGCTGGCAATGCGGACAATAATGCGTTCCCCTGCCAGCTAGTTTTTTATACTGAATCGGCATGCCGCAGAAAACGCAAGCCTGTCCTTCTCGTCCATAGACCAACAAATGCTCCTGGTTTTTCCCTTCTCTGCCGCTTCCATTAACAAAGTCGCGAATTGTCGTGCCGCCGTATTTGATTCCTTCCTGCAGCACACGGATAATCGCGTCGTGCAGTTTCACTGCTCCATCATTCGTAATAGCACAACAGCGTCTAAACGGTGAAATCCGTGCCAAAAACAAGGCTTCATCAACATAAATATTGCCGAGTCCTGCTACTTTGGTCTGGTCCAGTAAAAAGCTTTTGACATACCGCTGGCTTTTAGACAGCATACTTTTTAAATAGGCCGTCGTAAATTCAGGACTGTTGCCGTCTGGCCCCAGCGTATCATATCCTTGAATTCCAGTCGGCCCCTGCGGCGGCACCAGCCATAAACAGCCAAAGGTGCGGATATCCCGATACACCATCGTGCCTTCACTGAGAGAAAAAATGATATGAACCGCTTTGATATCATCCTGCCAATGTGGTATGTATATCAAACTGCCGGTCATGCGCAGATGCACTAGCAGCGAATAGGGACCGCTGCACTGCAAAAATAAATATTTTCCTCTGCGCCGCACAGTTTCAATCGTTTGGCCTGTCAAGCATTTTACAAACTCATCGGATCCTGCATTCTTAATCAGCCGAGCCAGACGGACATCAATGTGTGTTATTCGTTTGCCTGAAACATACTGATTGATATACGCACGGACTGTTTCTACTTCCGGTAATTCAGGCATACGTCCTCCTATTTAGCTTCTTCCCAATTTTTTCCATAATGAATATCTACGATAAGCGGCACAGACAGTGTAACGATATGTTCCATTGTATCTTTGAGCAGAGCCGCTGCTTCTTCCCGTTCGGCGGCTGGTACTTCTAAGACCAATTCATCATGCACCTGCACCAACAACTGACTCTTTAAATGTCGTTCTTCCAATTTTTGCTGTACGGCATTCATTGCCATTTTGATAATATCAGCAGCACTGCCCTGAATCGGCGTATTCATTGCCGTTCGTTCTGCAAAAGAGCGGCGCGTAAAATTTTTGCTGTTGATTTCCGGCAATGACCGAATCCGCCCAAACATGGTTTTTGCAAAACCGGTCTGATGGGCCTGCGCAATTAACTCATCCATATACGCATGAACCGTACTGTAGCGCGCAAAATAGGAATCAATGTACTGTTTAGCCTGCTGACGTGAAATAGAAATATTACGTGCCAAGCCAAAATCACTGATGCCATAAATGATGCCAAAATTAACAGCTTTGGCATGTGAACGCTGTTCCGGCGTAACATCTTCCCAGGGAATGCCGAATACTTCAGATGCAGTCCGACGGTGAATGTCCTGATTTTTCAAGAAGCCGTCCACCATCGTTGGATCTTTGGATAAATGTGCCAACAGCCGCAGTTCAATCTGCGAATAATCGCCGGACAAAATATAATCATATCCCTTTCCCGGCACAAATAAGGAGCGAATTTTTCGTCCTTGTTCCGTACGAATGGGAATATTCTGCAAATTCGGATCGGAACTGCTGAGGCGTCCCGTAGCTGTTACCATTTGGTTAAATGACGTATAAATCCGCCCAGTTTCAGAAGAAACCAGCGGTTCTAACCCGTCTAAATACGTAGAAATCAGTTTTTTCAATGCCCGGAACTGCAAAATTTTAGGAATCATTGGGTGTTTGTCCAGCAGGGCATCCAAAACTGCAGAATCCGTCGAGTACCCGGTTTTCGTCTTTTTTATCACTGGCAGCTGCAATTTTTCAAACAAAATGACACCCAGCTGTTTGGGTGAATTGATATTAAATGTTTCTCCGGCATCTTCATAAATCGCTTCTTCCAAAGCATCGGCTTCCAGGGATAATTCCTGCTTCATTTTCATGAGCCGCTGCATATCTACGGTAAAGCCATTCATTTCCATAACCGCTAACGTATGAATCAGCGGAATTTCGATGCGTTCATAAAGATGCATTAGGCCGGCTCTTTCTAACGCTTCTTTTTCTTTCGGCCAAATTTGATAGGAAAACAGCGCATCACTGGCTGTCCGCGTACTGTCATTTTCAGTATCTTCATGTAAAGCCACATCAAATGTTTCTGACAAATACGTCATACCGTAAGATGTCCGAGTCGGTTCCAGTAAATATGCCCCTAAGACAATATCCTGCAGGGCTATCGATGCATCCGTATACTGTGATAACACTTTTAGCAGCCGTTTGCCGTCTGTCGTAATAACTTCTTTGGCAGTCGTAAGGGCTGTCATATATACGGCATATTGGTCCGGCGGAATAATGCACACGCCCTGCTCAGATGCTAGTGCCAACACTTGTATTTTGGGTACTGGCACAGCCGCTGTATACACCGCTTCTACAGCAACACGCTGCCCTGCAATGCATGCCGGCGGCATTTCACTCGCTGCCCGTATCGTCAATTGGACTTCCGGTTCGCTGACTGCTAACGCAGAAAAGCGGTCAAAGGCCGCAAACCGTTCCAATAAATTCCGAAAGCCCAAGCTGCGGAACAGTGTTGTTACGTCTTCTTCACGCGGCTGTGGCAAAAACATATCCACTGTATACGAAATAGGCACATCGCAGCGAATGGTTGCCAAGTCTTTGGACAACATGGCATTTTCTTTGTTCGCAGCTAATTTTTCCTGGAGTTTTTTTCCTTTTACATCTTCCAAATGGGCATATACACCTTCAACGCTTTGAAATTGCGCAATCAATTTTAAGGCTGTTTTTTCGCCTACACCGGGAACACCGGGGATATTATCAGCTGTATCTCCCATCAACGCTTTCATATCAATCACTTGCTTGGGTGTATACCCGTATTCTGACATCATGACGTCCGGCGTAACAGCCAGCATGTTGGTAATTCCCTTTTTAGTCAGATGAACTGTAACTGCATCATCTACGAGCTGCAGCGCATCTCTATCGCCAGTCACGACGGCTACATCCAATGTGTCTTCCATGTGTCGGGCAATCGTACCGATCACGTCATCACCTTCATAGCCTTCCAATTCAAGGACATGAATGCCCAAGCAGGCTAATACTTCCCGAATTAAAGCAAATTGAGGACGCAAATCATCCGGTGCTGGTTTTCGGGTTGCTTTATAGCCGTCAAACAAATCATTACGAAAAGTATGTTTTCCTTTATCAAACGCAACTGCTACGTACTGCGGTTCCAGCTGTTCATACAGCTTTAAGAGCATATTTAAAAAACCATATACAGCATTCGTCGGCCGTCCCTGACTATCCGTCAAATGCGGAATAGCATAAAATGCCCGGTACAAAAGGCTGCTGCCATCAATAATTACTAATTTCTTTTTCATACATTCCTCCGCTTACCGGTTTAAAAAGGATTTGACAATGCTGTATACGCAGTAAATAAGAAATGCGCCAATCAAATAAGGCATAGCCATGATTAAAAATCCCAAGGCACTGACAATAATAGCCAGCACACAGAATACGATGACGCCCAAGGCCAGCTTGACACGCCATGACAGACCAGACGTCATAATATGAATACCGCTGTGTCCCTGCGGGCTCTGCTGCCGATACGATTCTTCATATAAATTTTTTTGTTCTTGCACTGTACCATCTTCTTCTATGGTCTGTCCCCGAAAGCTGTCCCGTTCATGGCTGGACATGACCTTCGCTTCTTCCTGCTGAGCAATACGATGGCAAACTTCACACAAGCCATCATCATATACGGCTTCTCTATCACAAAAACGACACTTCATATAGTTCCTCCTGATATCGTTATATACAATATAATAATGCAATATATCCTTAAATTCCTATCTATTATATCATAAGAAAAAACCTGTGTCTGTAACGATACCGTTACTAAGACACAGGTTTTGCAATTTCTATCTATTTTTATTTTGCCATCATTTCGGCTACTTTATTGGCAAAAGCTGCCGGGTCATCCGGCATAATGCCTTCCAACAATAAGGCTTGATCGTAAAGCATCTTGCAGTAATCTTTAAATTCCGGTGTATCTTTGCCTGCATCGTGGACGGCTTGCAGTTTAGCAAACAGCTGGTGCTGTGGATTAATTTCCAAAATACGGCGTGCTTTCATCATAGGATTGTCGGCTGCAGCAAAAGCCTGTTCCATAGCCAAGGACGGACCAGCTGCATCGGCAACAAGGCAGACAGCACCTGTTTTCAAGCGATTGGACAAACGTACATCTACAACTTTGCCGTTGAGGAAGTCCTTCATATCTTTTAAGAGACCTTCATTATTTTTAGCAAGGTCTTCATTTTTCTTCTTTTCTTCTTTGAATGCGTCATCTTCCAAATCCAAGTCGCCGCGGCTGATAGAATGGAACTGTTTGCCGTCATATTCCCGAATGGCTTCTACAGCAAATTCATCGACCGGGTCGGTCATACAGAGGACTTCAATATCTCTGTCACGAAGCATTTCCATCTGCGGCAGGGCTTCAATAGCATCTTTGTCTTTGCCGGTTGCATAATAAATCTTCTTCTGGCCATCTTTCATGCGGCTGACATATTCTTTCAATGTGCAGAGTTTGCCGTCTTTAGAAGACATAAAGAGCAGTAAATCCTTCAGTTTATCGACGTTGTTTTCACCGGTCATCATGCCGCTGTATACACCGATTTTCAGGGATTTGCCATATTCAGCCCAGAATTTTTCATATTTTTCACGATTCTTTTCCAAGTTGCGAGCCAAGGTCTTTAAAATATTCTTTTCCAAATTGCGGCCAATCAGCTTCAGTTCACGACTCTTCTGCAGCAGTTCACGAGAAATGTTCAGTGATAAATCCGGAGAATCTACCAGCCCTTTAACAAAACGCAGGTAATCCGGCAGCAAGTCTTTGCATTTGTCCATGATGAAGACATGACGTGAAAACAGCTGAATACCCGGTTCATAGTCAGAATAATAGAGATTGAACGGTGCACTGCCCGGAATAAACAAGAGAGCGGTATAATCGACAGCACCTTCGACGCGCGTATGGAAAATTTCCATGGGGTCATCCCATTCATAGAATTGGTGCTGGAAGAATTCTTTATATTCTTCCGGTTTAATATCAGATTTATTGCGAGTCCATAGTGGCTGCATGGAGTTGAGCGTCCGTGTTTCCGTATGTTCTTCTTCCGGTGCGTCTTCGATTACTTTGCCGTCTTTATCTTTTGGTTTTTCTTTCGTCGTAAATTCCATTGTAATCGGGTAGCGGATATAATCTGAATATTTCTTGACCAAACTCTGCAGAGTCATTTTGTCCGTGTAATTTTCTTCTGAATCGCTGCCGTAGAACTCTTTACCCAAATGCAGAATAATGGATGTGCCGTGTTTTGGTTTTTCACATTCTTCCAAGCTGTACTGGCCGTCGCCGGCAGATTCCCATTTATATGCCTGTGTTTCACCGGCTTTACGTGTAACGACTGTAACCGTATCGGCTACCATGAATGCTGAATAAAAACCAACACCGAACTGACCAATAAGATCTTTATCCGTACTGCTGTCTGAATCCTGAGCTTCTTTCAATTTTTCCAAAAATGCTTTTGTCCCTGATTTGGCGATAGTCCCCAGATTCTGTTTAAGGTCTTCTTTGTTCATACCCAAGCCATTATCAGAAATCGTCAGCGTATGGGCTGCTTCATCCGGCGTCAAATGAATTTCAAACCCTGTATCTCCTTCGAGCAAATCACTATTCGTCAATGATTGATAGTGCAGTTTATCAATCGCATCAGATGCGTTGGAAATCAATTCACGTAAGAAAATTTCATGATTCGTATAAATAGAATGGACCATCAAGTCCAGTAACTGTTTCGTTTCTGCTTGAAATTCAAATGTTTCTTTTGCCATAATCAGCAGTCTCCTTCTTGAATGTATTAGCACTCTATTCGTTTGAGTGCCAGTCTCTGTTTATATAATACAATAAAAAGTCAAATAGTCAATAGGGAAACAAAAAAATAAGCAGCCAAGACATGGACCATTTGAAGAAAAGCCCTTCCTGTACTGCTTATTTTGTACCTTATTATTTCTTAAATACGCTCATATCCAGGCAATCAAACCCTTGCAGCAAATCTTGTACCTGAGCAGCAATCGCCTCACAACCGCCTTGTTCCCTGCTTTCTACATTAAGCGGCATATTGGGGTCATGCAAAGACATGCGCAACAGTGCCCAGCCATTGGCAAATACCAGACGAACGCCTTCATATGACGGTTTGGCAATCGTAATACCTGCCTTAACGGCCTGCGCTTCAAACTGCTGCAACACGGCTGCACCATAGGCTTTGGCATCATCTGTTCCTTGTATTTTCAGCCGGTATTCTTTGCTTTCTGCCGGTTGTGCCAATTTAGCAATCAAATCTCCCAGGACGTTTCCTTCTTTTTTGGCTTTTGCTGCAGCAATGAGCAGTTTAACAGCCAAATACGCACCATCATCCAAATAGTAATTTTCACTAAGCGCACCATGTCCAGACGTTTCAATGGCCAGCGGTGATACGGTTCCCTGCTGATTCAGGCGGATACATTCATCAATGACGTTCTTGTAGCCGCGCATATAGCGATGATGTACCAAGTGCAGTTCATCCTGCAGAAATGTTGTCAATTCGTCAGACGTGACAGAATCTGTCACAATCGTGCTGCCCGGATAATCCGGTGCCAAAATAGCCGCCATCATCGCAATCAGGGCATTGCGGTTGATTTCTTCCCCATCAGGCAGTACTGCGCTCATGCGGTCTACATCTGTATCAAAAATCAAGCCCAAATCTGCATGGTTTTGCAATACAGCCTGGCGAATAGCTTCCATTGCTTCTTTATTTTCCGGATTGGGAATATGATTGGGGAACATGCCGTCCGGTTCTAAAAACTGGCTGCCCGTCGTGTCAGCTCCCAACACAGCCAACACTTTATCTGCAAAGAAACCGCCGCCGCCATTGCCGGCATCGACGACAATATGCATGCCCGCCAACGGCTGACTGTCTGCTGCATCTCCCAAGCCTTCTCTGATTTTGCGGCACAAATGCGCAGCATATATATCTATAATATCTAAAGGCGATGCCGCCGATACAGGCAGCTGTGCTTCCGCTATGTCAGCAGCATATGACAGTACTTCTTTGATTTCACTTTTTTCCAAGCCGCCATCTTTGGTAAAAAATTTAAGGCCGTTGCGGTTATACGGCAAATGGCTGGCCGTAATCATAATGGCTCCGTCCATCCGAGTCTGTGGGAAAACGATAGACATAAACATGGCTGGTGTTGATGCCAGTCCGCAGTCAGTCATAGCCACACCCTGCCCCTGCAGCCCTTGAAATACCGCTTTCTTCATCGTACCTGCGGAAATGCGTGAATCATGGCCTACGGCTATATGCAGTGCTTTCGTTTCTTTTCCCAGTTTTTTTGCTAAAAAAACTGCAAAGCCAGCAGCGATGCGATTGGCTGCTTCCGGAAACAACGTAACCGGTTCACCTGCCACACCATCTACCGCTACGCCGCGTACATCACTGCCGTTTTGTAATTTCATTATATCTTCATTGCTAATCATCCTACATCCTCCTCGTTGCTGCGTCTATATATTTTCATTATGTATATGGTACTGGAAAATGCGCGGAATTACAAGCAGAAATGTATGACCGTATTACGCATTTATGATATACTTAAACCAATCTTTGTTATTGAGGTGATATCGTATGCTGCATTCCTTCGTTTCCAAGGACCATAAAGATAAACTTTCCTTGGTATCGGCTATGCTTATTTTTGGTACTATCGGTCTGTTCGTCCGTTATATCCCCTTACCGTCTTCATGTATCGCGTTTGCCCGCGGTTTCATTGGCACGCTGTTTATTATTGGATTTCTTCTTATAAAAAAAATACCTATTTCTTGGCCGGCTATTCGTCAAAACCTAGGTCGCCTGATTCTCAGCGGCATTTTTATCGGCTTTAACTGGATTTTTTTATTCGAAGCCTATCGGTATACGTCCGTTGCGGTTGCCACACTTTGCTACTATATGGCTCCCGTTATTGTCATACTAACTTCCCCGATTATTTTAAAAGAACGGCTAACTCTCTATAAACTGTTTTGCGTTATATTAGCATGTATTGGCATGATACTTGTATCCGGTATAGGGCAAGAAGCAGCAATGAATAACTTGACCGGTGTGTATTTCGGCTTAGGAGCAGCCGTACTCTATGCCTCCATTATTATACTCAACAAAAAATTTTCTCCCATTGCTGCCTATGACAAGACTATCATGCAATTAGGCATTGCTTCATGTATTCTTTTCCCGTACGTATGGGCAACGGAAGATCTATCGGCAATTACCTTTTCTCCCTTGGGTATTGGATTACTTTTATTTCTCGGTATTATCCATACAGGCTTTGCCTATATTGGCTCGTTACCTCGTTTACGCGGTCAGACCATTGCCTTGTTAAGTTATTTAGATCCTATCTTTGCTATTTTTCTTTCCGCCTTTGTACTTCACGAACCATTGTCTGTTTCCGGCATGTTAGGTGCTATCTTAGTGTTAGGTTCTACCTGTCTAAGTGAATGCAGAGAATAACCAAATTTTTATGATGTGTTTGTATTACAATGAACAGGAGGAGTTATGTGATGACTACCTATAAAATTGTGGCCTGCGACATGGATGAAACCCTGCTCAGCAGCGATGCTTCTATTTGTCAGCGCAACATTGACGTAATTCAACAAGCTATACGTCAAGGCGTCAAATTTGTACCATGCACTGGCAGAGGATTTCGTTCTGTTGAAGGCGTGCTAAAAACCTTGGGGTTACTGAACCAGACCCATCAATATGTCATTGGCTTCAACGGTGCCAGCATTACAGAAAACCAAGGCCATCGCTCGTTGTTTTGGAATCCGATTCCTTTTGATTTAGCAGATACCCTGTACCAAAAAGGCGTTGCCTACGGTATGTGCATGCATATCTACACGCGTGATACCGTATATATCCGTGCCGTTACGCCTGATGAAGAAGCCTTTTTACATGGCCGCATGGCCTATGTGCCTACCGATGCCGCCACGCTTGATTTTATTCGCGGCAAAGAAGACGTCTGCAAACTCATTATCATGAACACAGATGACGCTGTACTGCAGACCATTCATCAGGATATGCAGCCACTGCTGGCTGACATTACAGTCAGTTTTTCCAGTAACCGCTACATCGAATTTATGCATCGAGGCGTCACCAAGGGCGTTGGCCTGTTAACATTAGCCCAACTGCTGCATATTAAACCTGAAGAAACAATGGCCATCGGCGACAATATCAATGATATTGAAATGCTAAAAGCCGCCGGTCTCAGCGTTGGCGTTCACAATCTAAATCCGATTATTCGTTCATACTGTGATGTCGTCACCGACGCCACCAACAATGAAGGGGCTGTAGCCGAAGCAATTGAACGATTTGTCTTACAGTAGTTATATTATGTATTGCATATTGGTACGCAAATTCAAAAAGCAGCTGTAACATATATTCGTAGCTATTATACAATATGCTGTACACTTCCCTTGGAACGTTTGTCGCGTAAAGTTTGAAGAAAATAAATCATAGTAGTACAAACACTGTACGTAAAACGGTATAGCAAAAGGACTGTAACAACATGATCTAAAAAATTCTCCTGTTGTTACAGTCCTTTTTTTTGTATTATTTACTATTATCGAATCATACGGCGTGACGGACCCAAAATGCGGACACTGTTTAATACAACAGCCAATGTTGCTGTATTATGGATAACAGCGGCCCACAGCGGGCTGATGCGTCCCAATGCGCCAAGGAGCATAGCTGCCGAGTTGACAACAATCGTCGCTGTAAAGTTTTGGTTAATTACCTTCATGGTACGACGGCCAATCTGCAGGGCATCACAAAGTTTGCTCGGGTCTTCCGAACGAATCGTAATCGCTGCCGATTCAGCGGCAATATCCGTTTTGTTGCCGCCCAAGCTTACGCCGATATCAGCAAACGCCAATGCCGGCGCATCATTAATGCCATCGCCAACCATCATGACATTGCCGCGTTTTTGAAGTTTCATAACATAGTTGGCTTTATCTTCCGGCAGGATTTCAGCATGATACGAATCAATATCCATATCATGAGCTACTTCTGCTGCCATTTCTTTGGAGTCGCCTGTTAACATGACAACTTCATCAATGCCAATACGGCGCATCTGATTCAACGTCTTTTTCATGGCTGGACGAACCGGGTCTTCAATCGACAAGCAACCTAAGTATTTCTTGTCTCTCGCTACATAGAGCAGGTTTTTCCCCCACGATTTATCGCTGATTTCAGGAATACCTTCTACGCCTTCTTCCTGCATGAACCGACGGCTGCCAACGAGCACATCGCCGCCTTGATACGTTTCAAAATCAGGAACTGTCGCTTTCATGCCGCGCGCTACAATCGTTTCGGATGTTTCATGCGGCGGCGTTTCCCATTCTTGCCCTTTGACATATTTTTGAATAGCTACGGCCAACGGATGAACTGAATGCATTTCTGCAGATGCTGCCAGCAGAATCATTTCTTTTTCTTCTACGCCTTTCGCCGTTTCAATATGGGCAATCTGCGGTACACCCATCGTAATCGTACCGGTCTTGTCCAAGACGACGGTGTCAATGTCAGCCAAGTTTTCAATATAGTTGCCGCCTTTAATCAAAATCCCCTTGCGAGCTGCCATACCGATCGCTGCAGAAATAGCCGTTGCCGTCGATAATTTCAAACCGCACGAGAAATCGATGAACAGCAAGTTCAAGACACGCTGCCAATCTTTCGTCGCACCGTACACAATGGCTGCGCCGATAAAGGAAATCGGCACGAGCATATTGGCCATCTTATCGGCAAAGTTTTGTACAGGGGCCCGGCGTGTCTGGGCTTCTTCAACTAAATGAATAATCTGAGCCAACGAAGTGTCGGCACCGACTTTTTCAACTTCAATAACCAAGTCGCCGGCTTCAATAACACTGCCTGCATAGACGGAAGAACCAGCTTGTTTAATAGCCGGATTCGATTCGCCGGTAATAGAAGCCTGATTGACAGCTGCATTGCCAGCCAATACGCGGCCGTCAACACAAATCTTTTCACCCAAATGAACGGCAATATGGTCGCCGACTTTCAATGATTCCACAGGGACTTTCCGTTCATGACCGTTTTCAATAATCCAAACATCCCGCTGATCCAATTTGAGCAGACCGGAAATCTGGCGGCGCGCACGTTCAGCAGCGTATTCCGTCAACATTTCTGCACCGTTGGACAATGCCAGCAATGTCAAACTGGATTCCGGCTTACCAGCCAGTACAGACGCTGCTACAGCTGTTGCCGTCAATGTATCTGCATTGGCTTGACGGTCTTTGACCAGCCCCATCACACCGTTATAAATAAAGCGGCGCGCAATATACATGGTAAACAGACGGCGGAACAACAGAATACTCCCGTAAAATTCCGGATTCGTTTTGCGCAAAATATTCATGGCAATAAAGCCGCCTACAGAAAGAATGGCTTCACGGCGGTATACAGCTACATCCCAGTCTTTTTTTTCTTCTTTTTTCTTGCCGTATTTCGTTTCAAATGAACGAACCAGCATGCGGACAGCACGCAAATCCACCTGCCCGGTATAATAAAACGTTACTTTTTTTTCAGTTGTCGAAGCTGCTACAATACATCGAATCTGACGGAGTTTGACACCTAGAATAGGACGCATTCTCACTGGCATGGTACTATGCAGTTCCATAGTGCAACAAGTATACATTATTTATCGTCCACCTCTCATCAAGGACGCTGCCCACCACAACATTTGCGGACCTGACGGCCGTTGGTTGAGCATAATCATTTTACGCATGCCCCGGATAATAAAAATAAAGGACACGAGTGAGCGCAGATCTAATACATTTGCTGTTTTTTTAGAAATAATGCCGTTAAACAAATCCAATGTTTCATACAGCGCATCCCGATATGCGGCCCGCTTGCTGTTTTGCTGCATAATAACGGCTTCGCGCTGTTCATTTTCTGTTTCTGTAAATACGCGGCCACGCAGGAAAATTTCCAAGGTATCCAACATTCCTTCATCGTCGGAACAAAGTAAAATACTGCCAGTTACTGCATTGACCTGTACATTTTGTATTGCTTGGAGACTTGCTATTTTGCTTTGCAGCATATCGGCTAATGCCCGATTTCCTACTAATGCAGCCGCACGATAGCGGCGGCGTCCTTTTATGGCAGAAACGCAGATAAACGCCGGCATAGCCGTTTCACCTATCGAAGGTGGTACTATTTGAGGTTGTGCCTTAGGTGCTTTAGAACTCGGATATGCACCAACGGATATATCATTCTTGCAAAACATGCCGTGAATCGCCTTGCCAATAGACGCACCCAACATGAATCCAGAAGCATAAGACATGGTTATCCTCTCCTTTCTACGTGACTCATAATATACTGTTCCACTCTCGCTAACTCTGTATTCATCCGTAAAATTTCCGGACGATATACAATTAGAATTGACCCGGTGACAACATTAATATCTACGTTGTCAATTTCTTTATAACTTGCAATGTATGCATATACTTTACGGCTCAATTCTGCATTGCCAATCAGTTTTCGGCTGTGCAGGCGAATCCGTCCCGGTATATACGACGAAATTTGCACAGCACGAATAATGAAATCCCATTTCGATACTGGTAGAAACACGATGTTAAGCAGCCCTTTCTCTTGCCAGATGTTTAAAAAAGACCATTACCACAAGTGGCAACAGTCTTTTGTTGAGTCATGTACAATTATTTTGCTGCTTCCTGTGCTGCAATTAAGTCTTCTAATTCTTCTTTTTGACGCTGTAATTCAGCTAAAGGAACATTAGCAGATACTGCGCCGGCAGCCGGTTGCTGCAATGCGAGAAGCTGCTGTTCTCTTTCACTAAGCAGTTTGTAGCCAAATACACCAGCAACAACACCAATACCTAAACCAATCCAAAAATCACTATTCTGAAACATAAGGCACCTCTCCTTTTTGAATTCATAATATTGATAATTATTTACGTCTTTTATTATACAGGAAAAGAATGCATCTGTAAATATTTTTTTGATATCTTATATTATTTTCTTTGCAAAATGAGGTGTTATCTAACTATACATGCTGCCAAAACAAAAATGCATCCTATAATTCGCATAGGATGCATTTAATGTATATTTTCTTTTGTGAAAAAGGTTATCTTTACTCAAACCAACGGGACAAATCAAATTCTTCGCCAATACGTTCTTTGATATATCCTTGTGCCAAATATAATCCCAAAAGAGATAAGGTGGAAATACGCAGCATCGTGCTGTCCCAAATATCACCCAAGTCAGCCAAAACCGGTGAAATATCTTCCATAACATCCAAAGCTTCTTCCCCGGTAAAGCTTGCCGGACGTTTTCTAGCCAGCCGCATAATCTGATCTTGCATCATACGGTCTTGGATGCCTGTCATGCGGAAAAAGCGCGTTGTCATACTTTCGTCTACCATTGCTAACTTAATCAACGGAGAATTAAACGACTGCACAATAAATTCTGCCGGTATCCGTTTGCCCCGCAGTGCTTTCCGCAGTTCTTCTTCTGTAAAACCGCGGTAGCGGAACAATAATGGATACGAATCAGACAATATTTCCGCGAAATGCGTTTCTTTGCTTTCAAAGGCCGTGCAGCGCAAATAATCTAACTGCTGATAATACGGTCGTTCTGTCGGGAATCCATCCAAAAATGGAGCTACATATTTATCAATGTATTCGCTGAATGTTTCTTTATCAACATTGTGGGAATTGCGTGAATACAAAAAGAGCAGCAAAATAGCCAAAATTTTGTAATGTTCATTCGATAAATACGGCATGACTTTCAACGCATCTATCGCAACTAAATGCCGTGTCGATACAGGCGATCCCTGTACAATATCATCAAATGCCTGCAAGGCTAATGCTTCTACATGGCTTTCCGGATGAGCCGCATAGGCCTTCTGCAGATTAAGCAATGCTTCTTGTGCCAACAGTGTAGACATTGCCTGCTGACGCTGGTCATCATTAGTACAGCCAATCCGCTGAAATGCAGCAGCTGTAATATGTTCCGCCTGTTTTTTCAATTCCGGCGTTACCATGCCAAATTGATTCAAGAAATGATCTGCACATTGCTGAATCAGCGGTGATAAATCTTCTTGTTCTTCTTCCCGTTCGTTCCAAATAGACCGGCGTTTGCCAGCACCTGTCAGCGGTGCTGCTTTGGTCGCCGATAAGTCGTTGCCCCACGGACTCTTTTGCGTCAACGGTACTTCCATTTCAGGCTGCTGGGAAGAAGCCTGTGGCCGTCTTGCGGCCTGGCGGGGACGAATCGGCGGCATGACAGCCGTTTCTTCTACTGCTTCTTGTTTTGGAATTGCTGTATCGATATGGATAGGTTCCATACGCTGCGTCTGTTCCAGCGAAGCAGCCACGGCAGCCATTTGCGCTTGTTTTTGCGCAGCCGCTTCCCGTTCTTTCTGCCGCAGCATAGCAGGATCAATAATCTGCGTTTCATCAGATACTTCTGTATGCGTTTTTTCTTTTGCCACTGCCGTTTCTGCCTGCGATACGTCTGTATGGTCCGGCATAGGACGACCTGCCGCTTTTGCATTTTCTGCCATAACAGCCTGTACAATATGTCTTCTGCGCGGTGTTGTTTCTGCTGACTGCGGTTCTTCTGCTTCTGGACGCTGCGGTTTTGATACAACAGGTGCTTTTTCTCCATGCTGCGATGCCAAATCAGCTGCTACTACGGCAGCCATATCCGCAAGCTGCGGTTCTTCTGCTTCTGTTTGAGCTACTTCATCAGCCCATTGAGCCTGCTGCTGCCGCTTCATTTCTTCCTGCTGCCGCTGTACCCGTTCCCGCTGGCTCCTAGCCCGCAGTGCCTGATCTTCTGCGATATGCTTTGCTTCTACCGCTTTTTCTTCTTCAACCCGGCGTGCCCTTTCTTTTTTAGCTTCTTCTGATTTAGCTTTATACGCTGCCGCTTCTTCTTTATCTACTTTATCCATAGCAGCTAAAATTTCATCACGGGACAGCACACGCGTAATATCCAAGTTTTCCTGTTCATCCTGCGGAGCTTGGTGCTTAGCTGCTTGATACACGATTCTGCCATTGCGGCGCACAGCTTCGCCCTTCGTAGTAACAAACGCCGTTTCTTCCGGATGTTCTTGTCTTTCCCGTACCGTAACCGTAGAGATTTTAGGAAGCGGTGACGTATCTTCTCGGGCATACCGCTGCTGATGCGCAGTCCGCTGTGGTGCTTCCGGCTTATGCGCCTGCATTCTCCGGTGCGGCATCATTGTTCTTTTCTTTTCCGTTGTTTTCTTTTCTTTTTTTACCTCTTCCTCGTGATTGCCGCCGGAATACAGTACATAACATACGACAAAAAAGACAATCACAATCCCCGCTATAATAGCGTATGGCAAAAAGTTGGTCATTTCGTTCTCTCCCCTATTCGTACTCTCTCAAAATTCTTTTGTATTCATTGTATCATACACCATGCCATTTGGCACTAATATATCAAATCGATTTTAACATTTTCTTGGCAATCCTGTGTTTATTTTCTATAATAGAACCATAGTCTAAAAAAGGAGGCAGGGTTCACTATCCCGCAGCAATCATGAAATTATGCAAAGCAATTATCTTTGATATGGACGGCACCGTCCTTGACACATTAGATGAATTGACGACTAGTCTCAATCATATTTTTCAACTCCATCAGTTACCCCCAAAAACAGCCCAAGAAGTCCGTCGTTGTCTTGGCTATGGATATGAGGGCTTAATCGAGCGAGCCGCAGCAAATGTTCCGGCTGCCCAAAAAACAGTGCTTACGAAAGAATTCAAATCGTACTACAGCAGCCACTGCCAAGGACATACGCATCCGTATGCTGGTATATTAGACGTACTGTCCCAACTTCGTCAAGCTGGATACCGTACAGCCATCGTATCCAACAAAGGCCAAGCCGCTGTTTCTTCCCTGCATGACGAATTTTTCAAAGACCTCGTCGATTTTTCAATGGGCGAATCGCCTGCCTACAAGAAAAAGCCCGCTCCCGACATGGTTTGGGAAGCGCTCAAACGGCTGGGCTGCTCCAAAGAAGATGCCGTCTATGTCGGCGATTCAGAAGTCGATAAACTGACAGCTGACCATGCCGGACTGACATCGGTACTCGTATCCTGGGGGTTTCGTGACAAACCATTTCTCGAAAGCCTGCACCCAGATTATCTAGTCGATTCCCGCCAAGAACTCGCAGATTTATTCTGTCATACCCACTAATTGCATACAGCGTAAAAACAAGGCAGTGATTCCCCACCGGTATCGCTGCCTTATTTGGTATGTAACCAAGTTACCGAATAACATCCCGCTGCACAGATGTAATAACATCGGATGCCGTCTGTTCCAGAAGAGGAGAATAGCTAACTTTTCCCGCTGCCGTTATGCCGTAATTGGCTGTACGAACCGGTTCTGCCGACACAGCATCTTTCTTTTGCCGCATGCCAAGCTGACCGGACGTTTCTGCCGTTTCAATACGGACGATTCCGTCTCCCACACGTTTTATTACTTCCGCCTGTGCCGCTTCACTAAGCGGATGGCGGACGGTAACGACAATTTGTTCATGTATATAATCAGGAACAGCACCAATATAGTTTTGCACGCCGTCTGTGTCCACAATGGCATTCACAGCCCGCGTCATCAGCTGTGTATAATCCAACCGGCTAAAATGAACCCGCCGGATAGACACTGCGTCAGGACGTGTTACCTCCTCGGTGATTCGTTTCTGTAAATACTTGCTTGGATTTCCTTTTAATCCCAATACAAGCATATCACCGTCCCAGTATATCGTTCCTTGTTGCAAAAAGGCCGCAGTCGAACCATATTCAGCATTGATAATTTTGATAACTTGAGATTCTATCTGCACATGAGAAACATATTTTTTATCCGAATGGAGCATTTGATATACAACAGTTGCCGCATCAGCCCTTGTTATTCCTTCTTGAGGGCGAAAACGGTTATCAGCCGGTACCATAATATGTTTGGCATGCAGTACTTCGACTGCCGCTTTATCTGCTGCTGAAATGAGATTTTCATCGGCATACGGCAGCACGTTCGTTTCTGTTACATCTGCCAGGCGGCAGTACTGCAGATACCGATACATAACACTAGCAAATTCTTCCCGGCTGACTATTTGATCCGGCTTAAAAGAGCCATCAGCATAGCCGGATAAAATTCCCTGGGCAGATACAGCCGCCATCGCGTCTGCTGCTCTGCTGTTCTTGACATCCGTAAATGAGTTAGAAGATGCCGGCATGCTTGCCGCTGCATCATAAATTAGCTGTGCCAAATCACTGCGCGTCATAATTTGATTCGGCAAAAATTGATCGCCCGTAACAAATGACAAACAGTGCGTATCATATAAATAATCGACAGCGTCACGGCTTGGCAGGGTATCCAAATCGGTATACGGAGCTGCTGCCAGCGTAGTAAAAGAAGCTCCTAAAATAGTAGCTGCTGTCATCAAAGCAGCCCATGTTTTATATTTCATCGCCAAACTCCTTTATTAAGGATATTACTGAATTACAATTCGCAGCGCACTTCCTAGTGCTTTATTCAAATTAGCCTGTGTTTCTTTAGAGATAGAGCTTACAGTCAACACTACTTTTTCATTCAAGTAATCTACATCCGTATTTACTGCTGCGTTCGTCGATTCAGTAGCTCGATATATCTTTTCAGCCTGAGCCATCAAGTTTTTATAATCATTATAACTGTATGTTGCAGACTGTACATATACAGCTTCTGCCGGAATATCTGTGTCGGCTGCAATCGCCTGTTCCAATTTTTCTTTATTCTTCTTCGTCTTTACGCCAATACGCAGTTTATCGCCTTGCCAGTACATAATGCCGTCTTTCGCAAATTCTTTGACAGACCCATAGGTATCTTTTATATCCTTAAATACCTGGGATTCCAAAGACCCCTGCGTAGCAGCTGCTTCCTTGCTGGCTGCCGTATTGCCTGTTACTACGCGGTACAATACATTGACAGCTTCGCCGCGGGTGACATATTTTTTCGGGTTAAAACGATTGTACGCACCTGTCATATAACCAGCAGCCCCCAACGTGCTGACAGCATCTTTAGCCCAAGGGGAAATAGCCGCTCCGTCTGCATAGGAAACAGGCTGGCCACCGACATTGATGCCTTTATAACTCATATAATTATATACAATCACAGCAAATTCTTCACGCGTGATTTTCTGCTGTGGTTTAAACGTATTATTACTGTATCCCTGCATAATCTGTTTATCTACAAGAGAGGAAATAGCTCGTTCAGACCAGCGGCCTTTGACATCTGAAAAGGATGCCGTTTTGATGACAGCATCTTCACCCAGCATGTTGTTAATAATAGCTGCAATGCCTTCACGCGTAATATCGTCATTAGGACGGAACTGACCGTTTGTACCGCTGACATAGTGATTATTGTAGAAATATTCAATCGCCGTTTTACCCCAATATGAATTAATATCTTTCAGCGGAGTTGCCGCTGCTGCAAAAGCCCCGGTGCTGATGCTGGCAGCCAATGCCGCTGCCACTAAAATCTTGGTGTATTTTTTCATTTGTATCTCTCCTATCTACAAACCGTATATCATCATGTACCTAGTTGTATTAATGTTCATTACATATCTTTATTATTTTATCACACCCATAAAAAATAGGGAATAGGCCAACAGATCTATTCCCTCATCTCCTTCTCCTCAATATTCTTGAAAAATTTGTTGAATGCGTTCTGTATCGCGCGTCTGCAGTAATGCCAGCTGCAGCAAAATTTTGGCTTTTTGCGGTGTCAGTGTATCAGCACAAACCAAAGACGCATACGTAGGCACAGTACTGACGATACCGCCCAGCGTTCTCGATGCCCGCACAATAATCGTTCCCTGCGCTTCTGCCTTTTGGACTGCTTCCCACACGGCATCCGGCATTTGGCCGTGACCTAAACCAGCCAAAATAATTCCCTGTGCTTCTGCCGCTGCCGCAGACACTAACGACGGTGTCATCCCCACATAGGCATACAAAATCGATACGGGCGGCAAACTTGCAGCCGTACTGCAAGACAGGCGTGATGTATACGTATGGCGGCGCAGCGGTGTTTGATATAGATGGGGCCGGCCATCCTGTATAAATCCCAAACACCCCATCTGGCGGCTTTTAAATGTGTCAACATGAGTCGTGTCTGTTTTTTCCACAAAGCGCGCACTATGAATGACACCATTTATAACTACGACGACACCGGCTTGCCCCAGCGAAGGTTCTGCCGCTGCCTGCACGGCTTCCAGTAAGTTGAGCGGCCCATCGGCACTGACTGCTGTAGCAGGCCGCATAGATCCCACGATGACAATCGGCTTTGCCGTATGCACTGTCAAATGCAGAAAATATGCTGTTTCTTCCAAAGAATCCGTCCCATGAGTAATGACAATGCCATCGACTGCATCATCAGCTGCTGCCTCTGCTACGCGTTTTGCCAGTGCCAGCCACAAGGCTTCTGTCATATTAGAACTGTCTATATTGCAAAATTGTTCCCCTTTTACGTTTGCATACTGCGTAATTTCAGGTACAGCAGCCAATAACTCTTCAATCGTTGCTTCCCCTGCTTTGTATCCTGTCAAATCTTCTGCCGATGCCGCTTTACCGGCAATGGTACCGCCGCAGGCAATTACATATATACGTTTTTTTTCCATAAAGCCCACTCCTACTATATATCATATTACTAGATGTATTATACTGAATCTTTTTGCATTTGACAAAAAAACAGTCCTCAACAAATACTTCGCTGAGAACTGTTTTTTTCAATGACACTAATGAGCATGCGTAGAACGAAGAGAATCACTAGTTACTGTATCCTTTTCAGTAGGTGCAGGAGCTATATCATGCAGCGTCCCCATTTTAGCTTTGGTAATGACGCTATGTTTATATCCATATCCAAAATATACACCGAAACCAATAACCAGCCATACCAGGAAACGAATCTGTGTAATCGTCGGCAGCATGACAATTAAAATGCCGCAGAAAATAATGGCCAATATAGGCAGTACCGGAACAAATGGGCATTTAAAGGGACGAACACGGTTCGGCTGTCTTTTGCGCAAAACCAAAACAGCACCAGCGACAATAATAAATGCACCCAACGTACCAATATTTACCATTTCTGCAACAATACCAATCGGCGTAACGCCAGCTAATACGGAAGTAATGCAGGCTACCAGCAAAGAACTGCGGACAGGAACTTTGGTTTTATGGCTAATCCGGCCAAAAAACTTGGGCAGCAGACCATCACGAGACATAACAAACAAAATACGGCTTTGTCCAAAGAACAATACTAACAATACAGATGTCAAACCGCAAATAGCACCGACAGAAACAACAGCAGCACCCCAATGATATCCTATTGTCTGCAGCGCAAAGGCTACCGGAGCAGCTACGCTCTTAAACTGCAGATACGGAACAATACCTGTCAAAATACCGGAAACTACTATATATAATACCGTGCAAATCACTAAGGATAAAATAATGCCTCTTGGCATAGATTTCTGCGGGTTCTTTACTTCTTCAGCCGCTGTGGATACGGCATCAAACCCAATGTAAGCAAAAAATACAACCGATGCGCCGGTCAATACACCGGACCAGCCATACGGCATAAACGGTTCCCAATTGGAAGCATCGACATGACTGATACCTAAAACAATAAATAAAGCCACTACTGCCAACTTGATGACAACAATTAAATTATTAACAAAACTGCTTTGCGTTACGCCGCGCATATTAATCAGACAAATCAGCCAAATGATAGCCATAGCCGGCAAATTGACAATGCCGCCTTCCAAAGGACTTGCCATCAAGAATGACGGAATGGCAATACCCAAATTCAAAAAGATATTAGACAAATAAGCCGCCCAGCCAATCGACACAGCACTGAGTCCCAAACTGTATTCCAGCAATAAGTCCCAGCCAATAATCCAAGCCCAAAACTCGCCTAATACCGCATAGCCATATGTATAGGCACTCCCGGCAACTGGAATCATAGCAGCAAATTCAGAATAACATAACGCCGCGCAACCACAAGCTAACGCTGCAATAATAAATGAAATGACTAACGCCGGACCGGAAAAATTAGCGGCTGCAATACCTGTCAATACAAAAATCCCCGTACCAACAATACAGCCAATCCCCAGCATCGTTAAGCCAAAGGTTCCTAACGTACGCTTCATGCCCCCGTCTTGTTTGGTCTCTGCCATAAAATCCGCTATACTCTTCGTTCTAAAAATCCCCGTACTCTTCATACCAGTTCCCTCCTCATCGCCTTACAAAAAAGAAAAAACGCAGGGAAACGACATACATACCGACGCTTCCTTGCGTTTTATCATCTTATTTTATTTTTGATGTTTTCTTTATTTGTTATGGACATTATACTTCTTTTTCATTTATTTGTAAAGCATTTTCCTATGATTTATTAATTTTATATTTTTATTGTTTTTTTTACCGCATTAGTCCCCATACGTTTACATCAACGAAACCCTTCATCAAGATGTCTTGTATTTGAGGATTTACGTTCTTCCTGATATAATCGTAACATATACACAAAGGGAGGATAGATATACCATGAATCTATATATTGGCTATACCTTGCTGGGACAAATTATTTGGGGGCTTTTGCCTCTATTTTGGATGCTTTTGCAAGATATTTCCGCTTTTTACATTTTGGCAACGCGAATCGTTTGGTCTGCCCTGTTTTGTTATGGACTGATTATGCAAAAAAGACTCCTGCCCAAACTACAAGCCGTCGCGCAGTGCCGTCAAGAATGGCCGTATATAGCCGGAGCCTGTATTATGATTACAATAAATTGGGGAACATTTATCTACGCGATGACGCATCAACATATTTTGCAGTCCAGCCTAGCTTATTTTATTAATCCCATTGTTGTCATTTTATTAGGTTCTCTGCTTTTTCATGAAAAACTAGGAAAGCTGCAGGTTTTATCTATTCTCTTTGCCATGACCGGACTAAGCATTGCTATCTTTTTGTTTGGACAAATCCCGTACATTTCATTGATTATCTGCGGTTCTTGGGCTTCGTACAGTCTTTTAAAGAAAAAAATACAGCTCGACAGCCAAGTTTCCGTCTTTATCGAATCATTTTCCATGGTTCCCTTCTCTCTAGCCTTTATTGCCTGGAGTGAATGGAACGGCTGCGGTGCTGTCGGTGTCTTTCACGGATGGCAGTATTTGCTGCTGCCGGCAACTGGCGTTGTCACAGCGGTTCCCATGCTGTTGTTTACAGCCGGACTGAAAGGCACGCCTGTGACCGTGTCAGGCATCTGCATGTATTTGGCTCCCAGTATTTCTCTCATCATTGGACTGCTCAGCGGCGAACCGTTGACAAAGCCGCTGCTCGTAACGTTTATTTTTACTTGGATTGCTGTTGCCCTCTACATTGCAGGCATTTTCAGCATGATGAAAAAGATGAAACGTATTCACAGTGATAGGGAACGTTAAAAGATATTACCATACCAAACTACATATATAAAACGGTATAGTAAAAGGACTGCAACAAATAAAATTTTATTTATTGCAGTCCTTTTTGTTGTATAACGACACCTAAAAATTATCGGTGTACTTTTTCATCAAGCCAATCAACAGCATCGCCCATCATGTTGGTCGTGACAAAATGCCCTAACCCATCGTATGTCAGCCATTTGCTGTCAACGGTTTCCGTATGGCGGAGTTTAGCCATATACAAATCCTGTGCATGATTATCAACAACATCATCTGCCCCGCCATTGAGAGCCAATACGGAACGTCCAGCAAGCCGCTGCGTATGCAGATATGGATCCATGGCCTGCAGCTGTCGCTGTAAAAACGTATAACTGCGCGGTTTGTCAATATGAAGTGCCGCCCGAAAACGCCGTTCTGATTCGTCCCACCAGCCAGAGCCGTTGAGAGCTACAGCCGTACAAAATTCATCATAATGCGTCATGACTCCCAAAGACGTAAAACCCCCCATCGAATGGCCCATCACAGCCAGCGGCACGCCAGGACGCCAAGAAGCAATGTATTTGAGATGCATTGGTACTTCGCGCAGATTTTGAAAAATAGTTTGCCAAAATGCACTGTATGACGACGGCGCATCATAATCAATCGTTCCTCGTTCGCCATGATTAACTGCATCCGGAATCAATACATCATATCCATACGCAGCCAATACATGTCCTCGTACAGCTTGGTATTCTTTTTGAGATGACCAGCCATGATAAAACAACACAACGCCTTTCGGCATATCACCGCTTGTAATTTGCAAACACGGTATTCCTTCCACATATACTTTCTTTTCTTGAATCATTCGTTATCCTCACTACCGTTATCTATTTTTTATTGCGCAGCGCCAAGGGTTTATCCAATAATTCTGCCCACACCAACCCTGCGTAAATGTCTCGCGCTTCCGGCTCAATCATACTCCAAGGCTCTGGCCGCACCATATGCGGCACCGTGATAGCAGCAGCTGCGCCGGGATTCACTGCCGAAACAGACGCAGGAGCTGTCGGTATAGAATGCACGGCAGTCGGCTGCGCCGCTGTTTTTTCTTTCACTGCAGCTGGCGTTTGTTTTTTCTTTGTCGCCGCAGGAACTGTCGTTGCCTTGACAGGCTGCTGTAACGGCTGCTTGTTTCGTTTTACTTCTTCTTTGCGGGGCGGTATGGGAATGGGGCCCTTTCGCTTGGGATAGTTCCGTCTGCGCCGCAATAAATCCGGCAAAACAGCCACAGCAACCATAATGAATATGAGCCATATATAGTCCATACGCTCACCTACTTCGTATCCGTTTCGGTCGGCGTCCGTCCTGTATGATGGTCTTCAGCAGGAGCCGCTGGTTTGGCTTTCGGCACGCCAGCCTGGGCTACAGCCGTCCGCATCTGCGTATCTGCCATAATATTTTTCATGTTGTAATAATCCATAACGCCCAGCTTGCCTTCACGCAGTGCCTGTGCCAACGCCAGCGGTACTTCAGCCTGCGCTTCTACGACTTTAGCCTGCATTTCCTGGGTATATGCCTGCATTTCCTGTTCTTTGGCAACAGCCATCGCCCGGCGTTCTTCTGCTTTTGCCTGAGCAATCTGCTTGTCCGCTTCGGCCTGGTCTGTCTGCAGACGCGCACCGATATTACGGCCTACATCTACATCGGCAATATCAATGGAAAGGATTTCAAAAGCCGTACCTGCATCCAGTCCTTTGCTCAGTACGGTTTTAGAAATTTCATCCGGGTTTTCCAACACCTGCGAATGATCTGCTGCCGAGCCGACACTAGTAACGATGCCTTCACCAACACGGGCAATGACTGTCGCTTCTCCGGCACCGCCGACCAAACGGTCAATATTGGCACGGACAGTAACACGGGCACGGACTTTCAGCTCAATGCCGTTTTGGGCTACTGCCGAAATAAACGGCGTTTCAATGACTTTAGGATTGACGCTCATCTGCACAGCTTCCAACACGTCGCGGCCAGCCAAATCAATGGCGCAAGCCCGTTCAAACGTCAGGGACATTGTAGCCCGGTGCGCCGCGATTAACGCATCTACGACGCGGTCTACATCCCCGCCGGCCAAATAATGGGCTTCCAACTGATTGACATTGACATCCAATCCGGCCTTATTGGCTTTAACCAGCGGCAGGATTATCTTGGACGGCACTACGCGCCGCAGCCGCATGCCGATGAGATTGACAATGCCGACCGATACGCCTGCAGCCATGGCAGAAATCCACAGTCCAATCGGCACAAAATGCAAAAACAAAGAAATGACAATGACGGCTGCCACAATTACCAACAAGGGAACAGCCAATATCGTTAACATAGACATAAAACCCTCCTTTGCATACTACGCATCCCGTTTGGGAACCGGTTCTACCGTAATGCAGTACCCTGCCGTTTTGACAACACGGATATCCGTATCCCGCAGAATATACTCACTGCCTGCGGCCTTTGCCTCTACCCGTTTGCCGTCTATACGCACAAAGCCGCTAGGCTTCAAATCCGTAATCGTTCTGCCGCGTTTGTACAAATACTGACTTTTATCTTCATGCGACGTATATCCTTTTTCTTTCGTAGAACGAGTTTTCAACGTAAACTTAGACAAAAGCCGGCTCTTCGGCAGCTTTTTGCCAATACCATAAAACAGCACCAGTGCCAGCACGGTGCCGCCAGCTAAGATGTATACGGCATCAATCGTCGCGCCCAGCA
>JBNMKW010000009.1:0-54002 GCA_050874545.1 Megasphaera sp.
GTTGATATATATATTAGATATAGCGAATAAAAACGCAAATACGATATAATTATTTTAAGTCCAGTTTGACAGCTGCAACGAGTTATTCGTACTGTTTCATAGGAGAAGTATGGGGGTACGGTGTATGCCATGTGTATGCGTAGATGATGATGTGTACATAGCTGTGAGCTGTCAGCGAATAGCGTTTTACTTGTGTTTTCATAGTTTTGTAGGGTTCGTGTTTGCCATCTTGCAATATTTATTTTACAGGATGCGGCATTAGGACACGGGTATAGGATACATGCAGGAAAACAGGAAATTTCCTGTATGAATAGTTTGATGTGATAGACGCTGTCATATCATTTTTCAAACAGACGATGCAATAATTCTGTAGAAAGGACCACCTCATGGCTATTACACTGGGAAAAGAGGATAAAGTAAAAAAGGTTGTTGGCAGTATTATTAATGATTATACGAATGCGACAGGGATTGCCTGCGTGTATGTAGATATTAAAGGCAGGGAGCGATCCAGCAAATATAACTTTACTAAATTTTGCCAATTTATGCGCAGTATTCCAGCATTTCGTACGAAATGTTATCAATGCGACCTAGGCGGCGGCTTGGAAACATTTAAAAATCAGTCTTGCTGCCCCTATCGGTGTCATGCAGGGTTAGTGGATTTTGCCATTCCGATTGTTCATGAAAATCAGTTGCATGGGTTTATCGTATCAGGGCAGATGGCATCGCCAGATACGAGAATTCCGTATATGCAGAATGCAACAAGATGGGAAGAAGATACGCATGCGTTTAAATATTTTAAATCGGTGCCGCAGTATCGGTATGAAGAAATTATGAGTGCGTCACGGGTTTTAAATACGCTGACAACGTGTTATTTTCCATTTAGTGAACATCATTTGGACATGGCATATGCTACGCAGGATATTGGCGAAATTAGGGAAGATGATGAAGTGAAGTCGATTAAACGGGTAGAAATCCGTAAAACGGTTTCGTATATCAAATCCCATTTAAGCTGTAATTTGTCGCTGCGGACGATTGCCGAAGAAGTCTTTTTGAGTGAATCCTATCTTTCCAAACTGTTTAAACAGGAAATGAATATGAATCTTATGCAGTATATCAACCAGTGCCGGATTGCAGAAGCAGAAAAAATATTGCGTAATTCTAAATCTTCGATTGATATGATTAGTCGGCATTTGGGATACCACCGTACGAGTTACTTTTGTAAAATTTTTAAACAATATACAGGGGAAACGCCGCACGCATATCGCAAGAAATTTGATATTCGTTAGGTGATTTTCCTATAGGAGATGGATACGATGGGAAATTGCCATTATCGATATATGACATCAGAAGCCGTGACAGAGGGCCATCCAGATAAGATTTGCGACCAAATTTCAGACGCGATTTTGGATGACTATTTACAACAGGACAGTCATGCCCATGTAGCTGTCGAAGCATTTGTTTCGGGGAATGTGTTGACGATTGCTGGCGAAGTTACGTCAACGGCACAAGTTAATATTACGGAAACGGCTCGGCAGGTGATTCGGCGTATTGGCTATACCGATCCGGCATTAGGGTTTACAGCAGATACATGCTTGATTTTTACCAATGTGCATCAGCAGTCGCCGGATATTGCCCAAGGTGTTGTGAAACAGGATGACGACACGATTGGAAGCGGTGATCAGGGTATTATGTATGGTTACGCGACCAATGAAACGGCAAACTACATGCCGATTACGGTGAACTTGGCACAAGAATTGGTGCGACGCCTTGATTGGGTCCGCCACCATACGGATTTGGGGAAAATCCTGCGTCCAGACGGCAAATCCCAGGTTACAATGGAGTTTGATGCAGCCGGAAAGCCGATAGGCATTCATAGTTTAGTCATAGCAGCTCAGCACTGTGAAGCGATTGAAACGGCTGCGCTGCAGCAGATTATCCGCCAACTTATTATTGAACCGGTTTGCGGTTCGTGGCTTCGCCCGCAGACTGCTATTCATATTAACGGAACCGGAAGGTTTGTCATTGGCGGCCCAGTAGGTGATACAGGCTTGACGGGTCGTAAGTTGATGGTTGATACGTATGGCACAATTGCCAAGCATGGCGGCGGTGCCTTTTCCGGAAAGGATGCGACGAAAGTAGATCGGAGTGCTGCGTATATGGCGCGGTACGTTGCCAAGCATATTGTCGCAGCGGGATTTTGTGATCGCTGTGAGGTATCGGTTGCCTATGCGATTAGCGGCATGTATCCGGAAGCCGTACAGATACATACGTTTTGTTCGGAGCATATTCCAAAAACGGTGATTGAAAAAGCAGTTGCCCAGACATTTTCCTTTGCTGTCGGCGATATTATCAAGCATTTGGATTTACGCCGTCCGCAGTTTAGTAAGACTGCTGTTTATGGCCATTTTGGCAGGGAACATGAAGGATTTGCGTGGGAATGCTTGGATAAAGTAGATGCATTGAAAGCAGCGGCAAGCTGCTAGCTGTGAATAATACGATGATTACAGGAATCGATAGGTTGGTTCTTGTAATCATTTTTTTTGCTAAAAAAGTGTCATTGCTCTATCAAAAAAGTGTTATTTCACGGTAACGATGATAATTAAGTGATATTGTTTGATGATATAATCATCTCGAAACATCGAATTGCGGTTTATGCATGCTGTCAAATGTAGCAATGAGATGGACTACGTTTCAGTGAAAGATATAAGGAGGATTATAGCAATGGATGTATTAGCAAAAGGTTTTACACAACCGACGGACCGTATTAAGGCCCTGAAAAATGCAATTTATGATGCAACCCCGACGGTAGAAGCCGATCGTGCAGAATTAATTACGGCATCGTATAAAGAAACAGAAGGATTGCCTATTATTATCCGTCGTGCGAAAGCAGTAGAAAAGATTTTAACGGAAATCCCGATTGCTATTCGTGATAATGAATTAATTACGGGTTCTCTTACGGTAAGTGTACACGGCTGCCAGATTTATCCGGAATATTCTTTTGATTGGGTGGAAAAAGAATTTGATACAATGGCTACGCGTATGGCCGACCCCTTTGAAATTCCAAAAGATACGGCAAAACGGCTGCATAACGCATTTTTATATTGGCCGGGCAAAACGACAAGCGACTTGGCAACAAGCTATATGTCCCAGCCTTGCCTGGATGCACAGACAAATGGCGTGTTTACGGTAGGCAACTACTACTTTAATGGTGTTGGACATGTTTGCGTCGATTACGGCAAAGTACTGGCGAAAGGTTTTTCCGGTATTATTATGGAAGCCGAAGCACAGAAAGCTAAATTATCCGGTGCCGTTCCGGCAGATATTAAAAAACGTGATTTCTATGACGCTGTTATTATTACGTACAAGGCTGCCATTACATACGCGCATCGGTACGCCGATCTTTGCGAACAGTTGGCAGCGCGCGAAAGCAATCCGACCCGCAAAGCAGAATTGACACAAATGGCAGCGAACTGCCGCCGTGTTTCGGAATTTCCGGCAACCAATTGGTGGGAAGCACTGCAGTCCTTCTGGTTTGTACAGTTGATTCTTCAGATTGAATCCAGCGGTCATTCCATTTCTCCGGGACGTTTTGACCAGTACATGTATCCGTATTTGGCAGCAGATAAAACAATCAGTAAAGAATTTGCCCAGGAATTATTGGACAATGTTTGGATTAAATTTAATGATTTGAACAAAACACGTGATGCTGTTTCTGACCAGGCATTCGCTGGGTATGCGATTTTCCAGAATATCCAATGCGGCGGTATTGATGAAGATGGCGTAGACGCTACGAACCCGCTTTCCTATATGTTGATTGACGCAGCTGCTCATGTTGCGATGGCAGCACCGTCCTTCTCGATTCGTTATTCCAACAAAACACCGGATGAATTCTTATATCGGGCATGCGAATTGGTTCGTTTAGGCTATGGGTATCCGGCTATGTACAACGATGAAGTTATTATCCCGGCTATGATGAACCGCGGCATTCCACTTCGTGACGCGCGCGGCTACTGCATCATTGGCTGCGTAGAACCACAGGTTCCGCATAAGACTGAAGGCTGGCATGATGCGGCATTCTTCAATATTGCCAAAGTATTGGATATCACTCTTCATAACGGCCGCAATGGTCAGGTTCAGCTTGGGCCTAAGACTGGCGAAATGAAAGATTTCAAAAATTTAGGCGAATTGATGGCTGCGTACAAGAAACAGATGGAATACTTTGTTAAATTATTGGTAGAAGCTGATAATGCTGTCGATTATGCGCATGCAGAACGCGCACCGCTGCCGTTTGAATCTGCTTTGGTTGACGATTGCCTTGGCCGCGGTATGTCGATGCAGGAAGGCGGCGCCATTTACAACTTCACAGGCCCGCAGGCCTTTGGCGTAGCCGATAATGGTGACTCTTTTGCCGCTATTCAGAAACATGTCTTTGAAAACGGCGAAGTTTCCATGGCAGAATTGCAGGAAGCTATGGATCACAACTTTGGCTATCCAGATGAAACGGGTAAATTGGCAACTTGGTTCGGCACGGGCTGCTGCGCTGCTGCCGGCAATACATCACTGGCAGGTATGGATGAACGCCAGATTTATGAAGCTGTTAAGAAAATCCTTACGGCAAACGGCAGCATTGATATTAACGAATTGCAGCAGAGCCTGCAAGGCGGTACGACGCAGAGTACAGCACCGGCTGCTACAGGCAACGATGCTCGTTACCAGCAGATTAAACGCATCATGGAAAACACGACATGGTTCGGTAATGATGATGATGTAGTAGATATTATTACGCGTGAAGCCGGTCAGATTTATGCCCGCGAAGTACAGAAATATAAAAATCCGCGCGGCGGCCAGTTCCAGGCAGGATGCTATCCGGTATCTGCAAACGTTCTCTTTGGTAAAGACGTTGCGCCGCTTCCAGATGGTCGTTTGGCATGGACTCCGCTTGCCGATGGTGTTTCTCCGCGTGCAGGTTGTGATACCAATGGCCCGACAGCTGCGGTTATGTCTGTCGCTAAATTAGAACATGAAACATTCTCCAATGGTACATTGTACAATCAGAAATTCAGCCCGTCTGCTCTAGCCGGCGATGAAGGCTTGAAACGGTTTGCAGCTCTTTGCCGCGCATACTTTGACAACAAAGGCATGCATGTACAGTTCAACGTTATTGATAAAGCTACCTTGGTAGATGCGCAGAAACATCCGGAACAGCATAAAGACCTTGTCGTTCGTGTTGCAGGGTATTCGGCACAGTTTATTTCCTTGGCGAAAGAAGTTCAGGATAATATTATTGACAGAACGGAATTTGAATTTTAATCCCTCTGTGGATTGCTTGTCTGAGAGGGGATGAAAGATACATGTCTACGGTAACGATTGATTATCAAGCAGAAGGTGATGTATTTGATATTCAGCGTTTTTCCTTAAACGATGGTCCGGGTATTCGGACGATTGTCTTCCTAAAAGGATGCCCTCTTTCATGCTGGTGGTGCAGCAATCCGGAATCGCAGCGTCGTCGTCCTGTTGTTATGTATAATGAAAGTGAATGTGTGCACTGCAGACGCTGTGAAAGCGTCTGCACGCAGCATGCAGTCCGTTTTACTGAAGATGGTGTGCGTCATTTTGATTATCATACGTGTATCGGTCAGGGAGACTGCGCGGCAGCGTGCCCTGTAGGTGCATTGGTCATGAAAGGCCATCGTATGCGGGTTGGTGAGCTGATTGAAGTATTGAAGAAAGATCGCTCTACATTTCGGCATTCCGGCGGCGGCGTAACGTTGTCCGGCGGCGATCCATTTATGCAGCCTGATTTTGCCTGTGAATTGTTCAAAGCTTGCAAGGCTCAAGGATGGAATACAGCCATCGAAACCGAAGGCTGCGCAGAACCGTGTGATATTTTGAAAGTCATTCCGTATGTGGACACCATTTTGATGGATATCAAGCATATGGCTCCGGAAAAACACCGCTTGTTTACGGGCGTATCCAATAAGCTGATTCTGAACAACGCGAAAAAAATAGCAGCGTTTGCGCCGATTACGGTGCGTGTTCCCGTGATTCCTAAATTTAATCATTCGGAAGCAGAAATACGGGCTATTGCAGAATTTGCCGCTTCGCTGGGAAATGTACGCTGTGTACATTTGCTGCCGTATCATGCATTAGGAGAAAGCAAATATAAAATGATGGGGATTGAATACAAAATGAATCGACTCAGTGCCCAGTCATTAACTAATCAGGATTTAGAAAGATATCGGCCCATTGTCGAACAGGCAGGAGTGCGCTGTCGGATTGGGGACGAATCATAAGGAGGGTCATATATGGATCAGGAATTATTAGAAAAAGTAATGAACCAGGTCAAAGAAGAACTAAACGGCCAGACGAGTCAGACCGCTGCTCCCGCTGCTCCTGCCGCTGCTGGCATGAAAGGCGATGCCTCTGGTATTAATCACGCAGTAGGAAGAACAGAATTTGTTGGCACGGCTATTGGCGATACGATTGGCTTGGTAATTGCCAGTGTCGATCCGATGCTCAAAGATTCTATGAAATTGGGCAAATTCCGCTCTATTGGTATTGTTGGCGGTCGTACAGGCGCAGGCCCGCAGATTATGGCTGTTGATGATGCCGTCAAAGCAACGAACACCGAAGTTATTTCTGTCGAACTGCCTCGTGATACGAAAGGCGGCGCTGGCCATGGTTCATTGATTATCATTGGTGCGGAAGATGTATCCGATGCCCGTCGCGCTGTCGAAACGGCACTGCAGGCAGTACCTAAATATTTTGGCGATGTATACGGCAACGATGCCGGCCATTTGGAATTCCAGTATTCTGCAAGAGCAAGCTACTGCTTGGAAAAAGCATTGGGGGCTAAGTTTGGCAAAGCATTTGGCATGACATGTGCCGGCCCGGCTGCTATTGGCGTCGTATTGGCAGATACAGCTGTTAAAGCAGCCAATGTAGAAGTTGTAGGTTACTCGTCTCCGGGCAATGGCGGCACGAGCTTCTCCAATGAAGTTATTTTGTGCTTTAGCGGCGACTCCGGCGCCGTACGCCAGGCTGTCAAAGCAGCGATTGCTGTAGGTAAAAAATTATTAGGTGCGTTAGGTGACGAACCGAAATCGACAACTACACCGTATATTTAATAGATAGAAATACATGATTTTAGATTACAGTGCATTAGATTAGGAGGAAATCAGAATGACAAATGAAGCATTGGGCATGGTAGA
This sequence comes from Megasphaera sp., assembly GCA_050874545.1. Classification (GTDB taxonomy): domain Bacteria; phylum Bacillota; class Negativicutes; order Veillonellales; family Megasphaeraceae; genus Megasphaera. The sequence goes on from JBNMKW010000009.1 coordinate 7,212, forward strand.
AACGAAAGGATTGGTAGGCTCTATTGAAGCAGCAGATGCAATGGTAAAAGCTGCTAACGTTACTTTGATTGGCTATGAAAAAATCGGTTCCGGCTTGGTAACCGTTATGGTTCGCGGTGATGTAGGTGCTGTTAAAGCAGCTGTAGATGCTGGCGCTGCATCGGCTAAGGTAGTCGGCGAAGTCGTATCCGTTCATGTTATTCCTCGTCCTCATACCGATGTGGAAAAAATTCTTCCTCATTTGGACTAACACCCGGCGAGGTGATATGTAGTGGATATCAATGGAAATGATTTTCGCAGGATTGTCCTGCAGGCAATATACCGAGTATTGGCAGAAGAAAAGCAGAAACAGCAGGCGGTGCGCCCTGTATATGTTATCTTTTCCCATTCCTTTGATGGTCCATGGCACATACAACCAGAGTTGGCAAAAGGAGATATGCTGACAGCAGTTATCCCTGATGACTGGCCGCAGGATAGAGTCTGCTGTTTAATGGCAGACTCTCCTTTTAGCCAAGTGATGAAACAGGCAGAGGCAGCTTCTCTTTCGTTGGCAAATTCAATGACTATATATCCGGCAGTATCGCATACATTTGCTGCTAAAGCGGCATTATGTATATATGACACCTTTGAAACACAGTGGCTGGGGCGCTGTATTTCAGAAGGCAGCCAGGTGCATTTGATGCTTGGCGGCTTGCAAAAGTTTACGGGGAAAGAACCAAACGCCTATGTACAGCGGATTCTTTCGTATTATAAAACGCTGCTGACATATGGTATCACGATTGGCGACTATCCGCACAGGCATACCGAAATAAAAGACAGCCTGACAGCCAAGACGCAGGCTGCTCCATCTGTTATTTTGCAAAGTCATATTATTACGGCATCGGACATATATCCATATACAGCAGGAACACGTATTACGATTGCTCCGGATGCTGTCGTGACGTCCTTGGCGCAGGATGAAGCAGAACACCGCCAAATTTCATTTGTACGTTCATCATACTAGACCAAAGGCAGGGAAAAACACATGGAAAAAGCATTAGGACTTGTAGAAGTAAAGGGACTGAGCAGTGCTGTTGAAGCTGCCGATGTGATGGTCAAAGCTGCCAATGTTACGCTGGTAGAATTGGAAGCAGCGCGCGGCAGCGGCATGATGACTGTCAAAGTAAACGGCGATGTCGGTGCCGTACGAGCAGCTGTAGAAGCTGGGCGGGCGTCGGCTATGGCTGATGGTTCGCTGGTTTCTGTTGATATAATTGCCCGTCCCAATGAAGATACAGCACGCGTTTTTGTCCGCAACACAGCGGCAAAACAACATCCGAATTTCTATGGACAGACGAAAGCACCTGAAATGAAAACATCGGCTGATGCACCGGCAGTAACTCCTGCCGCAGCAAAAGAAGAAGTGTACGAAGCAGTTTCTGATACACCTGCCGCAGCGAAAGAAGCCATTCATGAAACGGCTCCGAATGCAGACTCTTCATTAGAAACAGCAGCTGCTGTAAAAGAAGCGTCCGCTGTTTCTCAGGACCCAGACGGCGTTTCTGAAACACAGCCGTTGCCCGCTAAAAAGCCAGCACGGCGCACAAGACGGACAAGAAATACCAAAAAGGCGAAGACAGCAAAGACGACATCGAAATTGACACAGGATGTATCGGATACCGATACGAATTCTCACACATAAATTGGTAAGAAGGTAATACTATGAAAATCGCAAAAGTGACTGGATCTGTTGTTTCCACCAAAAAAGAAGACAGCCTGGTTGGTTCCAAACTGATGGTAGTCCGGTTTGAATCCAGTGAAGGGGTTCCGTATGGAAATGAAGAAGTTGCCGTTGATTATGTCGGTGCCGGCATTGGTGAGATTGTGTTGGTAGCCAGCGGCTCCGCTGTCCGCACTGCTCAGGCAATGCACGGCAAACCGATTGATTTGGCTATTGTTGGCATTATAGACTATTTAAACTCGTAAGACATACATGCTGGGAGGTATTGATATGGCAAGTGAAGCATTAGGAATGGTAGAAACAAAAGGCTTAGTAGGTTCTATTGAAGCAGCTGATGCCATGGTAAAAGCTGCCAATGTATATTTGATTGGCTATGAAAAAATTGGTTCCGGTTTGGTAACCGTAATGGTTCGCGGTGACGTAGGTGCTGTCAAAGCAGCAGTAGATGCTGGCGCAGCTTCAGCGAAAGCTGTTGGCGAAGTCGTATCTGTTCATGTTATTCCTCGCCCTCATACGGATGTGGAAAAAATTCTTCCTCATTTGGACACGACTCCCGAACCGACTGCTGAATCATAAGAAATCATTCAGTAGGAAAGGAGCATTTGCTCATGAGTCAGACGAATTTAGCTAGTATTTTAACGGAAAAAATACTGGATAATGTAGCATATTTTGAAAATTTTAAAATTAAAATTGGCGTATCGAACCGGCATGTGCACGTTAGCCGTGCGGACTTAGATATCTTATACGGTAAAGGATATGCCCTTACCAAAAAAAGCGATTTAGGACAGCCCGGACAGTTTGCCGCTAAAGAAACGGTAACGGTCAAAGGGCCAAAAGGCGAAATGCAGCATGTGCGCATTTTGGGGCCTGTACGGTTGCAAAGCCAAGTAGAAATCAGCAAGACAGATAGTTTCCGCCTTGGTATTAAAGCTCCGATTACGTTGTCAGGTCATTTAGATAGTACACCTGGCGTAACGCTAATTGGGCCGAAAGGCACGGTTGTTTTAAAGCAAGGCGTTATTATTGCGAAACGGCATATTCATATGACCCCGGCGCAGGCAGCCGAAAGACAGCTGCATGATGGCCAAATTGTCAATGTTGAAACATTTGGCGAACGGCACGGCATATTAGGCGACGTCGTGATTCGCGTGTCGGATACAGCCGGGCTGGAAATGCACATCGATGTCGATGAAGCAAACGCTTGCTCACTCAGCAACAAAGATTACGTCATGATTAGTCCTGTACGATAAGGAGTGTATGCCTATGAACATAGACAACAACATCTTGGCAGAATTTGCTTCTTTAGTCGCATCCGGCGATGTTCGCCCGTTTGAAGGCCCATTAAAGGTAGGCGTTGACTTAGGCACGGCCAATATTGTTATGGCAGTCGTAGACAGCCATAACAATCCGGTTGCCGGCATGACGATTCCATCTACTGTTGTCCGTGACGGCATTGTAGTAGATTATGTAGGCGCTGTACGGGCTGTACGGACGATGAAAAGCACGTTGGAAGAAAAACTAGGTGTGGAATTGACGAACGCAGCAACAGCTATTCCGCCAGGAATTTTAGAAGGCAACGTCCGCTGTATTGCCAATTGTGTCGAAGGGGCTGACTTGGAAGTCACGAAGGTCATGGATGAACCTACGGCAGCAGCGGCTGTTTTGAACATACAAGACGGCGCCGTAGTCGATGTTGGCGGCGGGACGACAGGCATCAGTATCCTCAAAGACGGCAATGTTATTTATACGGCCGATGAAGCAACCGGCGGAACCCATATGTCGCTTGTTTTGGCAGGATATTACGGCATTTCATTTGCAGAAGCCGAACAAATGAAAAAAGATGCAGCTAAGGAACGGGAAGTATTTCCTGTCATTCAACCAGTTGTCGAAAAAATGGCGTCTATTGTACAGCGGTTTGTTACCGGCCATGATGTATCGAATATATATGTAGTAGGCGGGGCCTGCTGCTTTACAGAATTTGAAACTATTTTTGAAAAAATCCTGCATATTCCGACGTGGAAACCGAATGATTGTTTATTCGTCACGCCGCTGGGAATTGCAGTCAATCAATAAAACGGAGGTACGTACTATGAGCACGACAATTGATCCGGAAGTCCTGCAGCAACTTGTTGCTCAGGCAGTACAACAACTCAAAAACAACAATGCCGCATCAGCGACACCGACAGCTGCACCGGCACAAGCTGATGAATACGGCGTATTTGGCTCGATGGATGCTGCTATTGACGCATCTGCGAAAGCACAGCATACGTTGCTCTTCCAGACGCCAAGCCAGCGCAAACAGTGGGTCGATGTTATTCGTAAAACATGCTTGAAAAAAGAAAACATGGAAATTATGTCCCGCATGGCTGTAGAAGAAACAGCGATTGGCCGGTATGAAGATAAAATCATTAAAAATACGGCAGCTGCTAAATACACACCGGGCATTGAAGATTTGACGACCGATGCACGTACGGGGGAACATGGCTTGGTATTGTTTGAATATTGCCCGTTTGGTGTTATCGGTGCCATTACGCCGACTACGAATCCGACAGAAACCATCATCAACAACTCTATTTGCATGATTTCCGGCGGCAACACCGTTGTCTTCAGCCCGCATCCACGCGCTAAAAAAACATCGGTATTCTTGGTGCAGTTGTTAAATAAAGCGTTGTATGAAGCCGGTGCACCGCTCAATATGATTACAATGGTACGTGAACCATCAATCGATGCTACGAACGAAATGATTGCCAGCCCGAAAGTCCGCATGGTAGTAGCGACAGGCGGCCCCGGTATTGTTAAAAAAGTTCTTTCATCCGGTAAAAAAGCAATTGGTGCCGGCCCTGGCAACCCGCCGGTTGTTGTCGATGAAACGGCAAACATCGAACAGGCTGCGAAAGACATTGTAGCAGGCAGCTCTTTTGATAATAATGTACCTTGCATTGCAGAAAAAGAAGTATTTGCCGTTGATTCCATCTTTGATTATCTGGTCATCAACATGAAAGGTGCCGGTGCTTATGAAATCAAAGATAAAGACACGATCGAAAAACTTTGGCAGCTCGTTTCCAATGATAAAGGAGACGGCCCGAAAGTTGAATTTGTCGGCAAATCCGCGCAATATATTCTCCATCAGATTGGTATTGAAGTAGAAGATAGCAAACGGCTTATTATCATGGAAACAGATAAAGATCATCCGTTTGTACAGACAGAAATGCTGATGCCAATTTTACCGCTTGTTCGCTGCGATAATGTAGACCAGGCTATTGATTGGGCTTATGAAGCAGAACATGGCAACCGCCACAGTGCAATGATGCACTCTACCAATATTGCTAAGTTGAGCAAAATGGCAAAACTTATGGAAACTACTATTTTTGTTAAAAACGGCCCGTCCTTTGCTGGCTTAGGCATTGGCGGTCAGGGCTATCCAACCTTTACGATTGCCGGTCCGACAGGGGAAGGTTTGACGAGCCCGCGCTCTTTCTGCCGCCGTCGTGAATGCGTCATGAAGGATATGTTTAATATTCGTTAACAAGGGAGGTTATGGGAATGAATACCTGCCAAATTGTAACGAAAGTTATTTCCGGAGAAGATGCCCTTTCCTTTTTAAAAAACTATGAAAAGGAACGTATTTTGATTGTCTGCGATACATTTTTAAACCAAAACGGCACGATTAAATTGGTCACCGATCAGATTGCGCTGAGCAATCAGACCGTTGTCTTTGACCGTTTGGTACCCGATCCGACGTTGGATGTTGTCGCAGAAGGCGTAAAAGAAGCTGTTCAATTACAAGCTACTGTTATTATTGGCTTCGGCGGTGGCGCGGCCATCGATACGGCGAAAGGCATTGTGTATTTTGCAATGGGAGGAAAGGCACTACAGGCAAAACCGACTTTTGTTGTCATTCCGACGACAAGCGGCACAGGCTCGGAAATGACATCCTTTGCGGTGATTACTGATACTGCAGAAAAACGGAAAATAGCCCTTATTGATGATCTGATGTATGCCAATGTAGCTTTGCTGGATCCGCACCTTACGTTGAGTGTTCCCGCATCGGTAACAGCTAACACGGGATTTGATGTGTTGACCCATGCAGTAGAAGCGTATGTCGCTGCGAATGCAACGGATTTCACCGATGCCATTGCCTGCCAGGCAGTTTCCATTGCCTTGGAACATTTGCCCAAATGCTATCATTACGGCGGCAACTTGAAGTCCCGCGAAAAAATGTCGAATGCATCCAACATGGCTGGCATAGCGTTTAATTTAGCTGGCTTGGGCATGGTTCACAGCATGGCCCATCAGCTGGGCGGTATGTTCCATATTCCGCATGGCTTGGCTTGTGCAATTTGTCTTACGACAGGCATTACCTATAATAGTCAAGATACTGTCATAAAAGCTAAATATGCTGATTTGGCGTATAAAGTAGGTATTGTACCTCGCAGTGTATCCGCCAATGTAGCAGTACAAGCGTTATGTGCCGTAATAAAAGCACTGATGAATGATATGGCTATGCCGACACGCATTGGCGAGTTGAAGCATTCTATTTCACGCAGTGACTATGAAGCTGTTATTTTGCAAATGGCAGCTAATGCTATGGCAGACAGATGCCTGCCAGGTAATCCAACAGCTGTTACCCAAGAAACATTTGAAACATTATTTAAAACATTATATTAAGAGAGCGGCTTGAAAAGGCTGTGATAAAATGAAACTGTGTAGTCCATTTTGTCACAGCCTTTTGCTGCATTTTAGATATATTATCTGCCGTGCTGCGATTCATTTTCTGCAAACAACAAAAGAGGCATATCGCCCAGAATCTGCATGATTATCTTGCTGGTAAAAAACAGATTCGTGTGCGACAGCCTCTTAAAAAATATGGGGCATGTTGCTTTTTTATAAAGCGGCAATTGTTGTCAGTCCATACAATTTAGCTGTATAGGTCAATATTTCTTCATTGAGATTTCGGCCTTGTGCTTTTAATTTTTGCATATATGCCCATAATGATTCCAGTGTAGCCAGTGAATAGGTCATGAATTCGCATTTGGCGTATACTTCAAAGGAAACAGTGCCTTCCGCTGCTTGGGACTGGCGGATCGGGCGGCCGCTTCGCAAAATATTGGGATAGGAAGCGGCAGTTTCTGTTAGCCAATGCAGCTGCTGCCGGAGAATTTGAATGATACGTTGTCTTTTTTCCATGCTGATGGCAGGCAGTTCGTCTTTAATGCATTCGTATTCTGTAGGGTAGGTATATTCCATCATATAGCCGTATTTATACGTCATTAGGTTGCAATGGTGAATATGCGCGTCATATACGTCACCATAATATTGACAAAGTGTAGGTACATCCCAAGCCATAAATTGGCTCATACGCATGATAATGAATGTTTTTTGATCGTCTTGGCAAAGGGCGCGGTGGGCTGTATTGTGTACAGCAGTAAACATGTGCCATTCCATATCAATGAGTTTGGTAATTAACGCTTCTTTCGTAGCGGGTATATCGGGCATCATAATTCCTCCTTAGTATTCCTGCATGATATGCATGGTGCGCAGTGTTGTATTATGAATTTGTGCTACTATATCTTTGCAGTAGGTGATGAGAAAATCATTGGGGCCGTCGGCAATACCTTGAAGCCGCCATTCATCACGGATGTCTATGCAGATATCTTCAATCAAGGCAAGGGTTTGCTGCGTGTCCTGGCAGGTACAAAGCTGTTGCAGCTTGTCGTGCAAAAACGCGAGTTTAGGCAAATACTGCAGTCCATGATGAGCCCATTTATAAAATGGCATATAGCGTTTATTTAACAGATAGGCCATGGATGTAGCAGCTTGTACAAAGTTATATAGTGCGCAGTTGGCGGCCACGATTTCATGGCGTTTTAAGCAGCGGCTGTAATTATACTGGCCGCTCTGCGCCATGACAGCCGCACGCACAGCAATTTTTTTAAACGAACATCTTCTGGATAAAACTGCTGCAGTTGCCGACGGATGGCTGTAAACTGTCCTAACGGATCGGCAAAGACCTCACCGTTGGTAGCTTTGGCGAGATGCGTTTCGGGAATGCGGTTCCAGTCCAAGACTGTTTGCGGTGCATGAGACATACCAATAAACTGTCGGTAAAAGTCAGAAATACGAAAAACACCGACACGCCCTTCACCGCCGGCAGTCGTGCGGCGGGTATAGCCGTGGAATTCTTGCGGTAATTGCATATATGCTTTTTGTAGCTCTTGCCCGAATTTTGCATAATCTTCATTGGTCAGCCAAAGGCAAAAGGAAGGCCCCCAGTCGTGGTCTTGGGATATTTCATCATCAAATCCCAAGCATTCCGAACCATCACCGACAAGCCCTGAGGCTATACGGCTGCAAACGGCAGGATATTGCTGATATAACATGGGTTTACCTATTTCTTCGTAATAGGCACGGCAAAGAGCAAGTCCTTTACCGGTAGGATGTGAGCTGTTTGCTGAGACATGAACCACCGTTTCCTTCGGCAGTGATGCGTGAATGCTGTTGCTGGCTTTTTCAGCATTATTGCAGGCCGTGTAGTAATCTTCGTTTTTACCGAAAACGGATGCAATCGTTTGGGCAGCTTGCGTAAAGAAATCATGAGCTTTTTGATACTGCCCGTTTTCCCAAGTTAAGGTACCTGCTAAATTCAGGGCGTTGGCATAATGAATACCTTTTTCCGGCAGTGACTCGTATAACGACAGGGCAAGCTGCATATCTTGAAACGCAGCTTCTTTGTCATTTAAATAATAAGATGCAGTTCCCCGGTTTACGAGAGAAATAGCTCGATCTTCGGTATGCCCTGGTAAAATAGAAATAATTTGCAAGGCGTTGTCGGCATAGGAATAAGCTGTGTGATAGTCTTTGAGGTCTAAATAGACGAGTGACATATTGTTGAGCACTGCGGCATAGTGATAGCTTTGTTTTCCTTCTAGCCGGGTATAAATGTTGAGGGCTTCTTCGTATAACTGCAGTGCCTGCTTGTATTGTTTTATCAACCGCAGCGTACCGCCTAGATTAATGCGATTGGTTGCATAATCAATGGTATCCTTGGTGCCATAACTTAATATATCGTTTCCAGCTTCTTCAAAGGCTTTTGCTGATTCAGCATAGCGGCTTACGCCTCGATAATACGTGCCTAATTCGTTGAGTGCTGCTGTAAAAATGGGGTCATGACTGCCGCAGCAAATGCGGTGTTCTGATAATGTCCGCTTTAAAAAGGCTTCAATCTGATCTGTTTTTCCTTGGGTGTATAACTGATCCAGGGAAGTGAAAAACGCTTGTAATGAATGATCCATAGGAATATCCCTCCTGATAAAAAAAGACTGAGCCTAAGAACGGCTCAGTCTGTCTATGCCATTAGGCAAAGGAGAAAATAAATTGATAGAATAATACACCGGCGATAGCACCGCAAATAGGACCTGCCAGCGGAATAATGGCATAGTCTTTCCAATGGGAGGAGCCTTTGCCCGGAATCGGCATTACAGTATGTGCTAAACGAGGTCCCCAGTCACGGGCTGGGTTGATAGCATATCCGGTAAGACCGCCAAAGGATTGACCAATGGACACGATGATGCCGAAGACATATAAGTTGCTCATGCCGATGGCTAATCCCGCATTGGGAGCAGGATGAAGACCTGCGGCAGTACCAATACCTAAAATAGCAAAGAGCAGGACAAAGGTGCCTACAAATTCGCTTAAAAAGTTAAGCGGCAAATTGCGGACAGCCGGCGCTGTGCAAAATACGCCGAGTTTTGCTGCTTGGTCTTCTGTAGCGGCAAATTGATCATGAAACATAATGGATACTAAGGCACCGCCGCAAAAACCACCGGCCATTTGGGCGATAACATAACCGGGAACCATATCCCAAGGGAATAAGCCGCCAACAGCTAGGCCAAGTGTCAAGGCTGGGTTGAAATGCGCACCTGAGTACGTGCCAAAAATATAAGCAGGAATCATAACTGCAAGACCCCAGGCGCAAGTAATCATACATAAACCGCCGCCCTGAAAGTTGGATTTTTTTAATACGACGTTGGCAACGACACCGTTACCTAATAAAAGCAACAAAAACGTACCGACAAACTCACAAATATATGGAAACATAATTTTCCCTCCTTATGGCAAATGTTCTGCATCGTGCAGATGTTTAGTTTCTTCTTCGACTTCTAAGGCGTATTTTTCATCCCAAGGGAGCTTATCTCCATCATCTTTTAAGTATGCCAGTAATGCGGGAATTCCTTCACCGGTTACAGAATCTACATAAAATATCTTTTTGCAGCCTGTGTTTTCGAGCCATAATGCAGCTTGGGGAAGATTGGCATATTCATCATGGATATGGGTTACGATGCCTATGACTTCCCGTGAGCTGAGAGATACAATGTTGGGACTATATAAACTATACGGTTCGGCAGCATTGACCAAAAGCCCGACAATATCTGCTTCGTGAGAATACACAATAAGCGCTCTGGCGAGTGCTGGATTTTCACAATATTCTCCTGGTGTGTCAATAACGACATCATGATAATACACGTACTGCGTTTTATGATAGGTGATTTTTTTCCCCTTTAATGCTTGTGTTAATGTCGTTTTTCCGGCACCTGTCCGACCTACCAGCATAATTTTTTTCATGGCATACCGTTCCTCCTTTCTATATAAAATTAAGGTATATAAGACTACGCCTTGGTAATAGAGCAGACGTCGAATCCAAGAACCTGAACGGCATATGCCAAGGATTGTTCCCAAGCAATGGTTACATCCGAAATGGAACCGGTGACCACTAAGGTACCGCTGAACCGATCTACAAATCCCAGACGGATGGCAGCAGCTTTTAAGGCAATATCTGCCGTAATAATAGCTGTTTCGTACGGTGTCTGACATAAAATGCCAATGGCCGAGTTTTTATAATCTACATTTGGGTCCAACCCAAGCTTTCTATATAAAATAGGGTCAGGGCTGGCGATGATATGAGCCAGCGTAATCTGACGGCCCGGTACACTTTCCATGATAATACGGGACGAAATATCATCCGTGTGCTGTAAGATATGGTTTTTCATTACTGCATTCGTAGGAATATTCATTGTATAAAAAACTCCTTTTGTTAATGAAACAACAATATATAGAGATATGTTTAAGACGCATGCTTTCTATGTACTTATTGTAATAGTTTACAGAAGCGGCAACAAGGACGTATCTTATCGTCTTAGTCTGCTTTTACGACTAATTTTTTTTGTTTTTGCAACTATTTTGTTCATCTGCCGGAGAGTAACACTTTTTTGCTGTCTTTGGGATTGGCTTGCAGGGTAATAATGAAATTTTGTATAAAACCGTTGCATATAGAACAAGGCATGAATTCATGAATAAACCAATATCATGAGTTCATGCCTTGTTGTATTATAGATATATTTTATATTGTAATTATTAGCAAATTTTATTGCCGTTGGCAATCATTTTAAAGCGCAGTCCCAAGAGTTCGGCAGCTCGTTTGCACATGAGCATACGTTGAAGAAAAATTTCAAAATAATCCATAAGGGAACAAATCGTTTCATCTAATTCAATCTAAGAAAAAATGTCTTAGATACAAAACACCCTATGAGGTCTATAAAAAAACGTTGTACTTGACTTGACAATCCATCAAAAAAATAGCCGCTAATATGTAGCAGCTATTTTTATATGAATATGGTGGAGATGAGGAGAGTCGAACTCCTGTCCGCAAATGCAGCCCCATGAACTTCTCCGAGTGCAGTCCATTGTTTAGTATCTCGAACAGTTATCGTACAAGGACAAACTACACTGTTCCAGCTTGTAAGTTTCCCGCTGCAGCTTTCAAGCAGTGGCTGCAGGGTATCCCGCTAAGTGACGTCTACAATCTGCCCGCAGGATTAGCAGAAAGAGACGTTAGCCGCCCTTAGGCAGCTAAAGCAAAATTTTCTTCTTTTGCGTTTAATTTAAAGGTTCACCGTTTTACGGGCTGATGAAACCCCGACTCGCTATTCATGATACAACCATCCACGTCGAAACCTTTACATCCCCATGGATTATTACAGTATAACATATTTTGCATTAATACGTAAGGGGGAAAGATGAAAAATATTCGATAACTTATATGGATAACTGTGCTATAATAGGGCCGTATCGAGAAATGAAAACAGTGCAGAAACGAAAGAAGGACAATGTATTATGTTATATATTATAAAATGGATATATTTATGGATTTTACCGCTGGGAGGCATTATTGCTGCGCTGATTGCCGTTCTTATTTATATGTTTCGTCATCAGAGCCCAGGACGCAGAGGCCTGCTTGCTCTTACGCTGGTGTTATACGCGTTGTCGTTGGAACCGGTTGGAGATGCGTTATTGTGGCCGTTGGAACGGCAGTGTTCGCAGCCGACAGCGCAGGAAGTGCAGGGCGATGTCATTGTGCTGTTGGGCGGCGGTGCCAGAGCCGGTGTTCCTGATTTTGACGGTACAGGACAGGTGGGAGAAGCGGCAGCCAACCGGTTTTTGACAGCACTTCGCTTGCAAAAAGCACTGCATCTTCCCATTATTTTATCCGGCGGTGCATTGCTGGATGGTGATGCGAATGAAGCGGAAATAGAAAAAAGACTATTGTTGTCGCTGGATGTTCCGTCGGATATGATTTATATTGACATGAAAAGCCGCAATACAGCGGAAAATGCTGCATTTACCAAAAAGCTGTGTCAAAAGAATAATTGGAATCATCCGATTGTGGTTACTAGTGCCTTTCATATGCCGCGGGCTGTTCGTTTTTTTGCCAGAGAAGAAATGGATTTTACGCCGTATCCGTGTGATTACCGGGCAAGTGATTCGTTTCATTGGTCCGCTTATGCAGTAGTACCGCAGGCGTATGTTTTATATCATTCCTGTTTAGCCATTAAAGAATATGCAGGAATAGCAGCAGCAGCTTGCCGTATGCAGTAAAGCAGGCAGCTGCTCTTTTTGCATAAAGTGGGACATAAAACGCCCATGTCATTGCAAAACCGTACCCAATGTGGCATACTAAGCGTGTAAGACAAGTAAAACGATAATAATTATTTGAATAATGGGTTTTGTAAAAAGGAGTGTATCGACAATGATTAAAGTTGGTATTAATGGTTTTGGTCGTATTGGTCGTTTTGTTTTCCGTGCAGCACAGACTCGCGACGATATTGAAATCGTAGGCATCAATGACTTGTGCCCGGTTGATTACATGGCTTATATGCTCAAATATGATACCATGCATGGCCATTTTGACGGTACGATCGAAGCTGATGTTGAAAAAAGCCAGCTTATCGTTAATGGCAAAGCTATCCGCGTAACAGCTGAAAAAGACCCGGCAAACCTCAAATGGGACGAAGTTGGCGCTGAATACGTTGTTGAATCTACAGGCCGTTTCCTCACGATGGATCTTGCTGAAAAACATTTGCAGGCTGGTGCTAAATATGTAGTACTCTCCGCTCCTTCCAAACAGGGTGAAGATGGCCGTCAGGCAGATATGTTCGTTTGCGGCGTTAACACCGATACATATAAAGGTCAGACAATCGTTTCCAACGCATCCTGCACAACCAACTGCTTGGCTCCGATTGCTAAAGTCCTCAACGATGCATTCGGCATTAAAGAAGGCCTCATGACAACGGTTCATTCCACCACAGCTACACAGAAAACAGTTGATGGCCCGTCCATGAAAGATTGGCGCGGCGGCCGTGCAGCAGCTGGCAACATCATTCCGTCTTCCACTGGCGCAGCTAAAGCTGTAGGCAAAGTTATTCCGGAATTGAACGGTAAATTGACAGGCATGTCCATGCGTGTACCGACTCTCGATGTTTCTGTTGTTGACCTCACAGTAAACCTCGCTAAACCGGCTACATACGACGAAATCTGCGCAGCTATGAAAAAAGCTTCTGAAGGCGAACTCAAAGGTATCCTCGGCTATACTGAAGACGCTGTTGTATCTTCCGATTTCCTTGGTTGCCCGCTTACTTCTATCTTTGATGCAAAAGCAGGTATCGCTCTTACAGATACGTTCGTAAAAGTTGTTTCTTGGTATGACAATGAAATTGGCTACTCCAACAAAGTACTCAACCTCATTTCTATCATGAACGATTACAACAGCAAACACTAATTTGTAGCGACGCATTTCCCGACGGGTAAGCCTCCCGTTACAAATCCAGATTGATATTAAAATGAACGAATAAAAGGCAGGGATTGCGAAAGTCCCTGCCTTTTTGCTTCTCTGCAAATGGAAAGATAAATTGAAGGAGAAAAAATTATGACGAAAAAGAAACCAGTCATGTTAGTCATTATGGATGGGTTTGGCTGCAGTACCATTGAAAAAGATAATGCTGTGGCACAAGCAGATTTAAAAGTACTTCCTAGACTTTGGAATGAATATCCTCATTCCTATTTAGGTGCGTCCGGTGAAGACGTAGGACTTCCAGATGGACAAATTGGCAACTCTGAAGTAGGTCACTTAAATATTGGTGCCGGTCGTATTGTTTATCAGGCATTAACGAAAATTACCAAAGATATAAAAGAGGGTGCGTTTTTTAAAAAGCCTGTTTTAGTAGAAGCCATGGAAAATGCTAAGACAAAAGGGTCCGCACTGCACTTACTGGGTCTAGTTTCTCCCGGCGGCGTACACAGCAGCGAACAGCATTTGTTTGGTTTATTGCAAATGGCAAAACAATACGGATTGACGAAAGTATATGTCCATGCATTCTTGGATGGCCGTGATGTATTGCCTCGCAGTGCCGGCGAATATTTGAAAGAATTAGAAGACAAATGCCAAGAACTTGGCGTAGGTGAAATTGCGACTATCAGCGGCCGTTACTATGCAATGGACCGCGATAAACGCTGGGAACGCGTTGAAAAAGCCTATGATGCTGTGGCTTTGGGAGAAGGCAATGTAGAACCAGATGCACAAACTTGCTTAAAAAATTCCTATGCAGCTGACATTTCGGATGAATTTGTGGTACCGACTGTCATTCATAAACATCCCGTAGAAGATGGCGACAGCTTGGTATTCTTTAACTTCCGCCCAGACCGTGCGCGTCAGCTGACGACAGCTTTTGTCAGTGATGATTTCACAGGGTTTGCACGTCCGAAAAAATTAGACGTATATTTTGCGACAATGACGCGTTACGAAGATGATTTGCCGGCTCATGTCGTATACGACAAAGAAACCATTCCCAACACGCTGGGTGAAGTATTGGCAAAAGCCGGTAAAACACAGCTCCGTATTGCTGAAACAGAAAAATACGCCCATGTGACGTACTTCTTTAACGGCGGTGAAGAAACGCCGAACGCCGGCGAAGACCGTATTTTAGTACCGTCTCCGAAAGTAGCAACCTATGATTTGCAGCCGGAAATGAATGCGCCCATTGTGACGGAAAAGGTTATTGAACAGATAAAAGCAGCTAAGTATGATATGATTATGCTTAATTTTGCCAATCCGGATATGGTAGGTCATACAGGCGTGCTGAAAGCTGCTGTTAAAGCCGTAGAAACGGTCGATACGTGTGTAGGACAGATTATAGACGCATTAAAAACGGTAGACGGCCAGCTTCTTATTATTGCTGACCATGGCAATGCTGAACAGATGGCTGACCCGGAAACAGGTTGCCCGTATACAGCACATACGACGAACCATGTGCCGTGCATTTTGGTTAGCGAAGAACATAAACATGATGCTTTACAAGATGGTATTTTAGCAGATGTAGCACCTACGCTGTTAACCTTGGCAGGTATGGATATTCCGAAAGAGATGACTGGCAAGAGCTTGTTAGAAAATAAATAGAATATCCTTTATATGGATGATAGTTGTGTACGATTACACAGTATAAATAGCATATACTAATAATAAAAAAACAATATAAAAATGCGTTACAATCCTAAAAATAAGACATAAATCTATTAAATAGTTTACAAAATATAGCAATAAGAGTATACTAAATGACGGATTGATAAGGAGATAGCTTTTTATGCCTACATGCAGGCTATCGTATGTCTTGTACAAGGAGGAAACGCAATGGCAGTAAAAATTGGTATTAGTGGCTTTGGCAGAATTGGCAGATGTACGTTTCGTACATCCTTGCTGCATCCGGAAGTAGAAATTGCAGCAGTCAATAATCGCTCTGTCGGACCGATTATGGCGGATTTGTTGAAGTTTGATACGGTACATGGAACGTGGGATCATGACGTTTCATTTGATACAGAAAAACAGGTATTGGTTATTGATGGACGACCGATTCCTGTTACCAATGAAACGGATCCGGCGAACATTCCGTGGAAAAAGATGGGCGTCGATATCGTAGTAGAATCGACGGGGAAGTTTAAAGACAGAGCGTCTGCTTCAAAACATTTGGCAGACGGAGCTAAGAAAGTCATTATTACGGCGCCAGGAAAAGATCCGGATGCGACGATTGTCATGGGTGTTAATGAAGAAACGTATGACCCGGCAACGCAGCATATTATTTCCAATGGATCTTGTACGACCAACTGCCTGGCACCGGTAGCCAAAGTACTGTCCCGAGAGTTTGGTATTGTTCGCGGCATGATGACGACAGTACACTCATACACCAATGACCAGCAATTGGTTGATGGCGTTCATAAAGATTTGCGGCGTGCCCGCTGCGCTACGCAGTCGATTATTCCGACGTCGACGGGAGCGGCTAAAGCGGTAGCGCTGGTCCTGCCGGAACTGCAGGGCAAATTTAGCGGCATGGCACTGCGTGTACCGACACCGAATGTGTCTATGACGGATTTAGTAGCGATTTTAAAAACAAACGTTACAGCAGGAGACGTTAATGCTGCTATGAAAAAATGGGCTGAAGGACCAATGAAGGGAATTTTGGCGTATTCGACAGCCCCGACTGTTTCTTCTGATTATATTAGTGATACGCATAGTTCAATTGTTGATTCACTGGATACGCAGGTTATCGAAGGGAATATGGTTAAAGTTGTCGCTTGGTATGATAATGAATGGGGTTATTCGCTCCGTGTAAACGATTTGGCATCATATATTGCTTCCAAAGGGTATTGATTCTGAGCTGTTTTGCATCATGACAAGCGGCAAATAGGAGGTAACAATGGAACAAGATACTCTCAGTATCTTTCAAAAGATTGCGCCGGATGTAATGGGAACAATCAAAGAACGATATTTGCTGCTGCGTCATATTGCTGATGCAGAGCCCGTAGGACGGCGTACGCTTGCCGCCCTGTCGGGATTATCTGAACGAGTCGTACGATCTCATGTAGATGTATTGCGGCGCAGCGGCATTGTCCGGTTTACTACGATGGGTATATCGTTGGAGCCGGAAGGGAAAAAATTGATGCCGGATTTACTGGAATGTTTCCTGCGTTTGAATAATTTGGATGATATGCAGCGGAAGATACGTCAGACGTTGGGGTTGAAGAATGTATACGTTGTTCCTGGCGACAGCGACCATGACAAAACCGCGAAAGAAGAACTGGGGCGCAAGGGGGCATTGCTTTTAAACGATTTGCTGGGCAGTGCCGATATAGTAGCTATCAGCGGCGGTTCTACGATGGCAGAAGTGGCACGTATGCTTCCGGAATGCAATGCCAATGTAGTTGTTTTGCCAGCTCGCGGCAGTATGGGAAACCATGTAGAGTTTCAAGCCAATTATATTGCAGCCAATATAGCTGCTAAAACGCATAGTTCCTATCGAATGATTCATTTGCCGGAAAACTTAAGTGAATCGGCTCTTCGGCTCATGTATGAATCCGATGCGCAGGCTAAGGAAAATGTGGCGATGACGGCTAGAGCTCAGGTCGTCCTCTTTGGTATCGGCCGTGCAGACCATATGGCTAAAAAAAGAGGAATGACCAGTCATCAAAGACAGACGCTGCAGACCTTGGGCGCCCGCGGCGAGTCACTGGGCTGTTACTGCAGTTTTGACGGCCGCATTTTGTATGGTTCTAATAATATAGGCATTTCATTAAAAGATATTCGCAAACATCAGCATGTGATTGCTGTGGCCGGCGGGGCCAGCAAAGCAGAAGCTATTCTTTCTGTGATGCGTACCTGCCGCACAGGCACCCTCGTTACAGATGAAGGAGCGGCTCAACGAATCATGAATATGATTTAAGAGAAAGGGTGTACAAACACATGGTAAAAATTGGTATAGATGGATTTGGACGTATAGGAAGAAGCTTTTTTAAGATTGCTCAGCGGTTTTCTGATGACATGGAAATCGTAGCGATTAATGATATTGGCACGCCGAAACAAATGTCTCATTTGCTCAAATATGACAGTATCTACGGTATTATGCCCAATGATGTATCCTATGATGAAGGGCATATTATTGTAGACGGCAAACCTTATCCGCTGTTTCAAGAAAAAAATGTAAAAGATGTGGATTGGGATGGTTTGGGCGTCGATATTTTGGTAGAATCATCCGGCGTATATTCCGGACGCATTCATGCTTCTTCACAGGACAGACTGCCTCTTGGCGGCAGCGTCAAAAAAGTCATTATTACGTCGCCGTCTACTATCGATGATATAACTGTTGTACTTGGCGTGAATGAAAACGAGTATGACCCTAAAACGGACCGCGTCATTTCCGGTGCGTCCTGCACAACCTGCGGGTTAGCTGCTATTTTACACTTTTTAGATGAAACTTACGGTGTAAAACGGGGCATGACGACGTCTATTCATTCTTACACAACAGATCAAAAAATCCTGGATGTATCCCATCGGGATCTGCGCCGCGCCCGCGCGGCAGCTATGTCGATTATTCCGACTACGACAGGGGCAGCAGAAGCAATTACCAAAGTACTGCCTCAATTTAAAGGCAAACTTAGTTGCCGGGCTGTCCGCGTACCGACGCCGGATGTGTCGATTATAGACATTGTTGTAGAATTAGATAAAAAAGATATTACCTTAGAAGAATTAAACGCTGCGTTTAAACAAGCAGCAGCCGGAACTTATCACGGTATTATTGATACCAATGAAGATGAACTTGTTTCCGTAGATTATCGCGGCAATGAACACACGACGACCATTGATTTGCCATTGAACATGGTTATGGACGGCGGTATGGTCAAGGTAGTTGCCTGGTATGACAACGAATGGGGCTATGCCCGCCGCATTGTAGATTTGGTTCGTTTTCTGGCCTCTAAGGGACTCTGATTCTGCTGCGGCAGATACTGCATGACAGGATGCATGTAGGTACAACATGAACATAGGGATTTTCAGCAATCGCTGATAAATATATTATGATGGCATCACGTATTCTGGGATGCAGAGGAGGATTTTTCATGAAAAAAACAATTACGGATGTAATGCTGGACAACAAGAAAGTGTTTGTACGTGCCGATTTTAACGTACCCCTCGATGACAACTGCCAAATTACAGACGATACACGTATTCAGAAAACATTGCCGACAATCAAATATTTGTTGGATCATCACGCTGCCGTTATTTTGGTAAGCCATTTAGGCCGCCCGAAGGGACAAGTAGTTCCTAAATATTCGTTGAAACCAGTAGCTGCACGCTTGTCAGAACTGCTTGGCATCGACGTAAAATTTGCACCGGACTGCATTGGCGCAGAAACGAAAGCCATGGCAGATGCCCTGCAGCCTGGCGAAGTATTGCTGTTGGAAAATCTTCGCTATCATAAAGAAGAAGAAAAAAATGACCCGGAATTTTCCCGTCAGTTAGCTTCTTTAGCTGAAGTTGGCATCAATGATGCATTTGGCTGCTGCCACCGTGCACATGCCTCTGTTGCAGGTATTGCGGCATATTTACCGATGGCTGCCGGCTTTTTGCTGGAAAAAGAAATTCGTTTTATCGGTGGTGCCGTAGACAACCCGGCTCATCCTTTTGCAGCTATCATTGGCGGTGCCAAAGTTTCGGATAAAATTGAAGTTATTTCCAACTTACTCCCTAAAGTTGACTTGATGATTATTGGCGGCGGCATGGCGAATACCTTCTTGGCAGCGCAAGGCTATGGTATTGGTAAATCGTTAGTTGAAGAAGATAAAATTGATTTGGCAAAAAGCTTGATTGCTCAGGCAAAAGAACAGGGTACTAAATTGCTCCTCCCTGAAGATGTAACTGTAGCAGCTGCTTTTGCTAACGATGCAGAACACAAAGTCGTTTCGGTAGACCAGGTTCCGGCTGATTGGATGATTTTGGATGTTGGCACGAAAACACAGGAACTTTTTGCTAAAGAATTAGCTCCAATGAAATTAATCGTTTGGAACGGTCCGATGGGCGTATTTGAAATGGAAAATTATGCCAAAGGTACCGAAGCAGTTGCTAAAGCGGTTGCTGATTCTGACGCTGTATCTATTGTTGGCGGCGGTGATTCTGTATCAGCTGTTAACAAAACAGGTCTTGCTGATAAAATCAGCCATATTTCTACAGGCGGCGGTGCTTCTCTGGAATATTTGGAAGGCAAACAGCTCCCAGGCGTTGTATCATTGAGCGATAAATAATATACAGCATTATACATCATAACTGTCACATTAGGAGGATTATCATGAGAAAAACGATTATTGCCGGCAACTGGAAAATGAACCATCTTGGCGCAGATGCCAAAGAAACGATTACAGGTCTTGTTAACCGTGTACCTAAAGATGT
This sequence comes from Megasphaera sp., assembly GCA_050874545.1. Classification (GTDB taxonomy): domain Bacteria; phylum Bacillota; class Negativicutes; order Veillonellales; family Megasphaeraceae; genus Megasphaera. Next base: position 27,530 of record JBNMKW010000009.1, read on the forward strand.
AAAACCGGAAGTTATTGTTGCCCCTGTATTTCCGTATCTTGCGCAGGCTGTAGAAATGACGAAAGGAACGCCGATTCATATTGCAGCACAAAACATGCATTGGGAAGAAAAAGGTGCATTCACAGGCGAAGTATCTCCGGCTATGCTCGTAGATATTGGTGTTACTCATGTTATTATCGGTCATTCCGAACGCCGCACGTATTTCAATGAAACAGATGAAACCGTAAACAAAAAGACAAAAGCAGCTCTTGCGCATCAGCTTACACCGATTGTTTGCTGCGGCGAAACATTGGGACAGCGCGAAGAAGGCATTATGCAGTCTTGGATTGAAGGTCAAATTGAAAACGCATTGGCAGGCATCAGTGCAGCCGATGTAACAAAAGTTGTAATTGCCTATGAACCGATTTGGGCTATTGGCACAGGTAAAACGGCGACAGCTGCACAGGCACAGGAAGTTTGCGCTATCATTCGTCAGAAATTAGCTTCTATGTATGACGCAGCAACAGCAGATGCTGTATCTGTCCTCTACGGTGGCAGCGTAAAAGGCAAAAATGTAGCTGAACTTACAGGTTCGCCGGATATCGACGGCGGACTCGTCGGCGGTGCCAGCCTTAAAGTCGATGATTTTATGGCAATTATTGACAATGCTGTTGTAAAATAAAATACTATTTATATATGTAATATATATTGCATGTATGCCCAAAACCTCTCCGGTAGATGTGACTCCGGAGAGGTTTTTGGTATGGAGAATAGATTAGAATTTGTACGTTAGTTGCAGTTTTGTGTAATTGCCTAATTGGAAATTTTCCGGACCATATAATGTGTCTCGCTTTCCAATCCCTTTGGCATCGAATGTATAAAAGGCTTCTAGCAAAAAGTTTTTTCTCGGTACATAGCCGGCACCTAAGGTAAAGGAATGAATTCCGTCCAAATATCTGTCCGGCAGCGACCCTGTGCCGTTGCCGCCAAAGAATGAACCATGCTGGAAATATTTGTAATCAGCAAATGCATTCCAGCTTCCGGGGACAGCGAGATCTGCTTGGCCAATAGATAGTCGGGCAACCCAAAAATGCGGTGTCCCCCCCATAGCGCGGCCGAGTAATTTGAAATCAGCTGTACCGCGCTCATGATTGTAAAGCGAATGCCCATTCATGCAGCGGCCCAAGACCGTACGGTTTTGACCATAATCCACATCAAAATATGTATGAGTTCCCAACTGCCACTTGGCACCGATACCGAAAATATTGGCTAATTGAGTAAAGATTGCGGTATCATTGTGCGTGTCGTGAGCGAAAGACAGTGTGTACGCCTTGTTATGGCAGGAACGAAGATACCAGGCAGATATGCCGAAGTTCGGGCGGAGCTGCTGTTTGACTTGAATAAAGGCAGCTGTATCCAATGATGGAATGGTATCTTGGACAAGCACTGTGCCTTCGGTTTTTATGAGATTGCCGATGATAGCGGCCAATGCTTCACGCGGCTGTTTATTTTCTAATTCGGATTGACGAAGAACGCGTTCCATACCGTCAAGATATTCAAACAACAGCTGCGGCATGCGCCAGCCATATTCTGCGTTGCCTTGGCCTTTTTCTATGTAGTTAGCTGTATATAATTCTTTCAATATATCTGTTTTTGCAATCTCCTGTGCGCTGGTGGCAGGATTGTAGCGGCCTTCCGTAATGATGGCTTCTACGCCGGCAAAGGTATATTCTTTTGCTGAACTAGAGTCTGTGTGCGATTGGAGCCCTTTTTTATCTGCTGTATAGGTGTAGTGAGAACCAATAGAAAAATCCGTATTGGCATATTCAGACCAATCATCTTTGGCATTATATGCGGCGATTTCTTTATAGGCATTTTCCAAACGCTGTGCATTTTGCTGTAAATAGGCTTTGCCGTCTTTTAAGGCGGCGTCATCGTATAAAGAAACTGCGAATTTTTTGTTCATTTCTGTCTTAAATGCTTTTTCTTCTGCTGTAGCATATTTTGAAATATAGCTGGAATAGCGGATTTCAGTCTTTTTTAATTTGATATTGCCATACGTATCCTTGATTTTATATAAAACGAAAGCTTTGGGGGAAATATTCAAAGAGAAGACTTTTTTAGCCATGTCATTACCATATGCAGCTTTGATGACACGATGCATGCGTTGCAGAACCGCACACTGTTCTGCTAAACTAGCGCCGTTTTGTACGGCATCACGAAACTGTTGATAGAAGTAGAGCATATCGGTTTTACCTTTATACCACTTTTCATAGGTTTTATTTGATTCTTGGGTCGCGGCATGAATGTCATACGGATGATCTGTGCGGTTAATGCCTAAAAATTCTTCGACAGTCGGCGGACGATAAAATACGGTGTGAATCGAATGCGTATATGCAGAATCCGAAATTCCTGTACTATGTTTAAACGAACCGTATCCCAAACGTACTTGGGTTGTGCTACCAGTCCAGACAGCGCGGCCGCCGTCAAATTCTTTACCAAACCAATATCCTGTGATACCCATAGGCTCTGTTAAGCGGCCAATGGAAAAATCCCATTGATTGGCATGCTGTGTGATATCGACGGTATCCAGTCGTTGATGGCCAAGCCCACGATGGACAGTCGTTGTATCGATGGTATCGATATGCGGCGTACCGGAAGTGCTGCCCAAGATGCGGATGTTTGTATTCTTACTAATACGGGCATCTATACCGAGGCGGAGCCGCTGTCCAAAACCATGCGCAGCGGCGTCAAACATGTTTTTTTTGGCCGTTCCCACGGTGGTCGTGGCACGATATGGAGACTGCGGTCGGTTTGTGCCATTATGAGCAGTCCAGGCGGCACGATAATCGCCAATGAATGATATGCCTTCTTTTTGTGTCGTATCAAAAGGCCGTTTGAGAAATTTTTGTGAAAAGGTAGCCGTGTTGGGGGCAGTTGCTGGAGACACTGTTGGTTTAGCGTTTGAAGTCGTAGATTTGGGTATCTCCTTGGTCTTATGAGCACCGCCGAATTTTACATTTATGCCAAAACGATATACTCGTTCTTGCGTGGCACGGTCATCATCACGGTGATTAAAGAGATTGTTGATGCCAAAATATACTAACGCATCTTTATGTAGTTTCTTTTGCAGCATCATATTCCAAAGGCCGAACGTTTTCTTTTGGTACGATTGTTTTTCAAACGCGGGGCCCATATGCTGCAAAACATCAGGCCAGTAATTATTATTATCGGCTAAACTGTTGCTGTCCAGCATATGTATATAATAGTCTCCCCAAAGTTGACCGCTCCAGCCACTGATATCATCAGCAAAGGATAGGCTGATGTCTACCTTATGGGCTGGCTTGTTTAAAAGCTGGCGCGGCATTTTGGAGTCGCTTTTATTTATTGTATGAAGCCAAGTGTATCCAAGTTTTCCTGTCCAATGCGTACCAAATTTTTGGTGTATTTCTGCTTCGAGTCCTGTGATTTCTGCTTCCCCGATGTTTTTAAAGCTGTAAATCAAATCGGGAGCACGCTGATATTTTTGACTGCCGCCAAGATAGGGGGCAAAATCCATGAATTTTCCCGTAAAATATACGGTCATATAATCTGTAATACGATTATGGAAAAGGCCGATACGCATATACGTATTTTTATTTTCCCCTTCCAAGCTCAAATCGATATTCAATGATTTTTCGGGTTTTAAATGTGGGTTGCCTACCCAGTAGTGCCCCATACGGGCATAGCCGATGCCGATGGGATTGCTGGCGTACATTTCCCAATTATACCATAACTCGCCCATGCCGGGTTCTGCATAGCTGGTGCCGATATTAGCTTTAAAACGCCGATGTGGATTGCTGTTGACCTGATGGGTAAGGCCGAGGTTAGCGGACATATTCGCGCCGAACAGACTGCTGTGGTCGAGACGAATAATCGGAGTCAAGAGAGTATTCTCGTTGAGCTGCCAAGTATCCTGAATAAAGAAATTATGCTTGCGGATAGCCCCTTCACCGACAGTGATGCGTTGATCTCGCAGACGAAATTCTTCCAAGAAATGTTTGCCGTTAAATCTAGGGGCTAATTCCTGTTGTTTCTTATCGGAAGATTCTCCTTTTTGGTAATAATCACGAACAATGTTGGAACTATTGTATCCGACATTTTGTTGTTCCAGTATGTCACGGAATTTTTTATATTTCTCCCAAATAGCAGTAGGCACTCCGTCAGGAGGGCTGTAATCGCTGATCCCGCTTGTGAAATACCTGTCATATTTTACATATTCAACATACGTGACTAGCGGTTTTAGTGTATTACTGGTGCCGTCATATCCATAATATTCGTATTCCATATCCCATTCCGGCATACCGCTGGATGAATTGTTTTTAAACTTATAGTCATGGACATGAGACCATACGCGGACACTATTATCGCCTGTTTTACGGACATGCCGGTCCAGCTTGTCTACGAGCAGACTTTTATCATAATCCCAGGGATCGATATATTTCGTTTTTGTGTTTGGCGAATTTTTTAAACGACTGCCTTTTCCGGTTTCATAGGCAGTGCCAAATCCATATGACAACAAGTGTGCATCATGAAGCTGTGTATTGGCAAATACTTTGAAATCCCATTGCCGATGATCGATATTATCAATATAGCGTAATTCATTGGTTCCTTCATAAGAAGAACGCCCATAATAATTGACCAGAGCAATATCATCTTCATGGATGCGGGAATAATTCATTTCTACATTCCAATCAGTATGTCCCTTGGTTCCCGTCCAGCCGACGTTATATGAATTGCGTCCAGTCCTGCGTTTGAAATGTTGCTGTGGTTCTAAATCTGAGTCCGAATGTTTGACGTCACGCACTAAATCTTCTGTATATCTGTCAAAACGGAAATTCAGTGTATTATTTTGGTTGGCTTCATATGTACTGACAAAGCCAACTGTAGCTGCGTCCCCGTAATAACGCAGTGCATTGGGCGTGAAATCTCGTTTGCTGTAATCAAAACTCATACCTGTTTTTTTGCGGGATTTGCTGGCATATATAGGCAATATATCGCGTTTGCTGCCGGAAAGACCGAAACGGAATTTACCGACGTTCCCCGTATCGGCCCGGAGAAACACATTGGTATAGGGAAAGCCAGCAGTCCCATTTTTATGGGATCCTTCCAAATTAAACTGAAGTGATGTATCTTTGGCAGCTTTTTTCGTAATAATATTGATGACGCCACCAATGGCATCAGATCCATATTTTGCGCTGGCGGCTCCTTGAATTACTTCGATGCGCTCTACATTTTCTGTACCCAAACGCATGACTTCATCCATGGCACCGGCATATTTGGATAAATCTCCTAGTACAGGCTGCCCGTCAACTAAAATTAAGGTGTGGCGCGGCTCTGCCCCGCGGATAGATACGCCAACCCGTCCCATGGCATCGACTGTACGGGAAACGCCTGTCTCACTGAAAATAATATCTTCTATGGATTTAGCTTGCTTTTGCTGAATGTCTGTTGCTGTAATAATTGTTTTCTGTTGTGCTTCATATTTTGCGTCTTCTTGAGCTGCATTTGCTTCCACTAAAACATCTTTGGTTGTAATAGTGGACATATCGGCTGCCCCAATGGGCATGCAAATCCATGCGGCAACAGCGCAGGAGAGAAATACATGCTTTTTTACCGAATAGTGTTTATGGATGATATAATTCACAGCCTTACCTCTTTTCTTTTTCAAACCAACATAAATGATAAAAATAACCGAAATCATTTCTCTGGAAATTGTATCATAACTGCAGATAAAAAATCAACAATCTATATCAAATAAGATATTTACAAATGCAAATTAGGAACAGGTAGACGTGTTTTTTACCGGTAAAATCTTGTTCGTTTATAGAATAATGAATCGTCATATGGTATAATGCAAAGTAGTCGAAATGTATAAAAATAGTAAAAAATTTGTCATTACTATGAAAAGTTAGTGAATTCGTCAAATTAAGGAGAACTGATTAATATGGCATTTCATTTGAAGCCCAAAGAAGAAAAGTTTTTCGCTTTATTGGATCAGCATGCGACATTAAGCTATGAAGCTGCTGATTTATTGCGTCAGGCAATGAACGAAGAAATACCGAAAGAAGAAGCACTGGAAAAAATTGATGCGCTTACAGATGAAGCTGATACGTTAGTAATGGAAACGTTAAAACGGTTGCAGAAGACATTTATTACTCCGATGGACCGCGAAGATATTCAACAGTTGATTGATCAGTTGGATACGGCAATTGACAATATCAGTGAAATTATGGATAAAATGTGCATGTATAATGTTGGCAAAGCGACAGAAGGCGCTAAGCAGATGACGAATATTGCGGCCAAAGCGATGAAAGAAATTCGCAAATCCATAGCGTATATGAAAGATTTAAAGAAAAACTTCTTAAAAGTAGAAGCACGCAGTAAAAAAGTATTAAAATTGGAACAAGACTGTGATGATTTATACCATCAGGAAATGGCCAAATTGTTTACAGAATGCAAAGACCCGATTGAAATTATTAAATGGAAGGAAATCCTGCAGTCTGTAGAAGATGTCACCGATGACTGCGAAGATTTGGTTGTTACATTTAGAAAGGTCGTATTGAAGTATGCCTGAGCATTGGTTAATTTGGGCCATCGTTTTGTTGGCTGTGCTGTTTGATTATATTAACGGATTTCACGATACGGCAAATGCAATTGCTACGAGCGTATCGACGCGAGCTATTTCTCCGCGCCACGCGATTATGATGGCAGCAGTCTTGAACTTTGCCGGTGCGATGATTAGTACAGGGGTTGCTAAGACAATTGGCGGCGACTTGGTTCTCAATCCAGCGCAGATTAGTCTGGAAGTCATTGTGGCGGCCTTGATTGGCTCTATTATTTGGAATATTGTTACTTGGTATTATCGGATTCCCAGCAGCTCGTCCCATTCATTGATTGGCGGGGTTATTGGTGCTGTGTCGATTAGTGTAGGACCAGCAGCGTTGGATTATACAGGGATTGAAAAGATTATTATGTCGTTAGTCTTATCACCTGTTGTGGCCTTGGCTACAGGCTATTTTGTCATGATTGCTCTGCTTTGGATTGTTCGGAATTATTCTCCTATATCCTTGAATCGTAATTTTAGAAAAATGCAGTTGGTATCGGCATGCTTAATGGCCTTTTCTCATGGCTCTAACGATGCGCAGAAGGCGATGGGGATTATTGCCCTGGCTTTGCTAAGCGGCGGTTATATTGAAACGATGGATATTCCTATTTGGGTCAAAATGGCCTGCGCGACTTCTATGGCATTAGGGACATCTGCCGGCGGCTGGCGTATTATTTCGACAATGGGGACTAAGATATTTAAACTGGAATCCATTAATGGATTTGCTGCGGATTTGAATTCATCGTTAGTTATTTTTTCTGCCACCTTTCTTCATTTGCCAGTTAGTACGACGCATGTCGTATCCGGTTCCATTATGGGCGTTGGCTCGGCAGAACGTGTTCGGGCTGTCCATTGGGGTGTAGCAAGAAGCATGCTGGTTGCTTGGTGCGTTACGATACCGATCAGTGCAGTGATGTCGGCAATTATTTATACGATTATTGATTTGTTATAATACTGTAAAGCTTGCAAAAGAAAAAACGAAGGTTCTTTTGCAGGCTTTATTATTTTCATTTTAAACTATACTTTTTTAGTATCTCATTGTATAATTAGATGTAACAAGTAAAGATGAGGAGGGAGGTACCTAAATTGAGATTAAATCAGGCGACAGATTATGCGTTCCGTATGGTGTTATATTTAGCATCTATGCCGGAAGGAACGAAAATTACAGGCGCGGCTTTAGCAGAAAAGCAAAATATTCCTGAACGGTTTTTGCTAAAAATAATGCGCAGTTTGACAGCTGCTGGCATTATGAAATCATACCGAGGTGTAGACGGCGGTTTTGCGCTGCAGCGGCTGCCCAAAGATATTACATTATTCGATATCATTGAAGCGGTTGAAGGACAAACGGAACTGCAGCGTTGTCTTCATGATATTGGCTCTTGCTCTCGCGGCTGCAGCGGCATGTGTTCTATTTATGCTGCCTTTGCAGATATTCAGCGCGATTTGGCTAATAAATTAAAATCCATTGATTTTGAGGATTTAGCACAGCAGGAAAAAAGATTGCAGGCTGTTCACGACATTGAAGAAAAACAAAAAGCTGCCCAGCGGGCTGAATAATATAAAGCCACAGTAGAAATGGATATTCTATTGTGGCTTTATTCTCATTTTGCGGGGCTGAAATCTCTTTATTTTACAGAAAAAATATTGTACAATTAATCTATCTGTATTTTTTATATTTGTAACAATGGAGAGTTGCCTATGTATGTACCTGTGCAGGGATTTATCAGCAGTTTTCGGCTGCTTGACATATTAGACATATTGCTGGTTGCGTTTGTATTGTATAAATTATTTATTTTGATTCGCAATACACGAGCCGTCGCGTTAATTAAAGGGTTAATTGTTTTGGGTGCTGTCACCGTTGTCAGTAAAGTGCTGGATTTGCATGTCATTAATTGGATGCTGCAGCAGGGCATGACAGTTATTTTGGTTGCACTGCCGGTTGTTTTTCAGCCGGAACTGCGTCGGGCGTTGGAACAAATTGGCCGCGGCCGTTTTTTGCGTTCCGGCCATGTCATCAATATGGAAGAATTAGAACATCTGATTGACGAAATTGTTGCCATATCGGAATCGTTGTCAAAAACGCGAACTGGAGCGTTAATTGTATTTGAACGCGAAGTAGGGTTGAATGACTATATTGATACGGGCATTGCTATTGACGGCATTGTGTCGCGAGAATTGTTAGGAAATATTTTTATTCCCAATACGCCGCTTCATGACGGGGCTGTTATTATTCGTGAAAACCGCATTATGGCAGCCGGATGTTTGCTGCCGCTGACTTCGGACCGTTCTCTATCAACAGAATTGGGAACACGCCATCGGGCTGCTATTGGGATTAGCGAATTAGCAGATGCTGTGGTCATTGTCGTCAGTGAAGAAACCGGTGCCATATCATATACGTACGGCGGACATATTTACCGGCACTTGGACGGCAATGCACTGCGCAATATCTTGAAGACCTTCCTGACTAAAACACCGCAGGGATTGGCCAATATTTTTAAATGGAGGCCGTAAACAATGAATAAACTAGATAAGAGATGGCAGTTAAAAATTGTCTGCCTTTTATTGGCTATTATATTATGGTTTCTTATTATTAATGAACAAAATCCTGTCAGCGAGGGAAGCTATACGGTTCCTGTTGTAGTGGAAAATTTGGATTCCCAATATATTACGTCCAATGTGCCAAAGACCGTTTATGTACGTCTGTCCGGACCCCGCAATACGATTATTAATGTAGGCCCGTCCGATATTAAAGCATATATTGATTTGTCAGAAGTGCAGGAAGGGGATATGGATGTACCGATTCATGTTGAAATTCCTTCTGGGACAGAGCTGAAGAAACAAAGTATGGCAACGGCAAAAATTACCGTTGATGTGTATGCTGTGCGCGAATTTAATTTGACACCGCATTTGGTAGGAAAAATGGACAATGATTCATTTATCAGCAATTTGAAAATTGTTCCGGAAAAAGTCGTTGTCAGTGGCGCAAGACGACTGATTCAAAAAGTGGATAAGGCTGTAGTTGACATTCCAGTGAGTGATAAAAATGAAGATTTTTCCTTGATGGCACAAATACATTTGCTGGCAGCAGATGGCAGCAAAGTGGATGGGTTGGAAATGACGCCGTGGCAGAGTAATCTGCGCGTATCTATTGGTCATCATGCGGCTTCTAAAAATGTGCCTGTTCATGTCACGTCATACGGCACGGTGAGTGATGGGTTGACGCTAAAAGAGTTAAAAGCCAATCCGGATACGGTAGAAGTACGAGGTGATGCCAATGTATTGCAGGGCGTATCCCGCATTGATTTGACGCCTGTGAATGTGCAGGGTCTGACAGAGAATAAAGAGTGGAAAATTCTCGTATCGCCGATTAACGGTGTCATCGTGAATCCCGATGTAGTAGACGTTACGGCAACTGTAGAGTAATAAAGGAGAGGATTGTGTGCTTAGAGTATTGAATATTCGTACAGCTGTGCCAATGAAAAAGAAATTAGAAGCATTGATTGCCAAAAAACTTCGGTGCAGCTTGACGGATATTGAACGGATATGCATTGTACGCCGTTCGATTGATGCCCGGAGAAAACCGCGGATTTATTTAGTATTTACTGTTGATGTTGTATTTCATGATGAAGCCAAAGTCTGGCGGCGGTGCCGGGACAACAAGGACGTACGGCAAATTAAGGAAGATGTATTTACACCGCCTGCAGCGGGTACGGCATCCTTAGCCCATCGCCCCGTAGTCATTGGTATGGGGCCGTCTGGTTTAGCGGCAGCGTTGATGCTGGCACAGCGGGGATATAAACCATTGGTGTTTGAAAGAGGCTGTGACATGGATACGCGAACGGCACATGTCGAAGAATTTTGGCAGGGCGGTGTTTTTCGGCCCGATTCCAATGTACAGTTTGGTGAAGGCGGTGCCGGAACCTTTTCCGATGGTAAATTGACTACGCGTGTCAATCATCCATTACTGCGGCATATTCTGCAAACATTAGTGGATGCCGGCGCGCCCAAAGAAATTTTATATGCCTATAATCCTCATGTGGGTACGGATATTTTGCGTCGTGTTGTAAAAAACATGCGTCATATGATAGAATTAGCAGGAGGCACAGTATGTTTCCAAAGCTGTGTAACGGATATTAAGCGGGATGACATGGGAAAGATAACGGCTGTTGTGGTCAATGGTGAAAAAGAATATCCTGCAGATGTCGTTGTCATGGGGATTGGGCATAGTGCCAGAGACACCTATTATATGCTGTATGATAAAGGCATTGTCTTAGAAAAGAAGCCCTTTGCCATTGGCGTGCGCATAGAACATGACCAATCGGTGATAGATCATGCGCAGTATGGATGCAGTGCTGCTGAGTTAGGATTAGAGCCGGCTGATTATGCGTTGGTATATCATAGTCCCGAAGGCCGTTCCTGCTATTCGTTCTGTATGTGTCCCGGCGGTGTTGTTGTCGGCGCGGCTTCAGAAGAAGGACACGTTGTCACGAATGGAATGAGCTTGTACCGCCGTGACAGCGGCGTTGCCAACAGTGCCTTGGTCGTTAATGTAACAGCTGATGATTTAGGCGGCGACAGTCCGCTGGCAGGGATTGCGTTCCAACGACAGTATGAAAAATTGGCGTATGAAGTCGGCGGCAGCAACTATTGTGCGCCTGCTCAGACTGTAGGTGATTTTTTGCAACGCCCGGAAAAAGGACAGGGCCCATCTGTGCATACGTATCGTCCGGGAATTACCTGGGCAGATTTGCATGATGTTCTTCCTTCTTTTGTAACGGACACGTTAGCGCAGGCTTTGCCCTATTTTGGACGGCGCATTCATGGCTTTGATGACAATTATGTAGTCATGACGGGCGTGGAAACACGGACCAGCGCGCCAGTACGGATTTTACGCGGCGAAGACAGGACGGCACTGCAGGCGGACGGTTTGTATCCTGTAGGTGAAGGCGCCGGGTATGCCGGCGGAATTATGAGTGCGTTTTTAGACGGACTTGAAACGGCAATAACAATTATTTGTAAATATAAACCTTTGGAGGTAAAGTAAATGGCTAGATTATTTGGTACAGATGGTGTACGAGGTGTTGCTAATGATTCATTGACACCGGAATTGGCATATCATTTAGGCAGAGCAGCTGCATATATTTTTGGGCAAAATAAAGAACATCCTACGTTCTTAATTGGCCGTGATACACGCCGTTCCGGCACCATGTTGGCAGATATTTTGGCAGCAGGCATTGCATCTGCCGGCGGTGAATGTTATATGGTAGGAGTAATTCCGACGCCGGCCATTGCTTACTTGACAAGAACGCATCATATGGATGCCGGTGTTATGATTTCTGCATCCCACAATCCATTTGAATATAACGGCATTAAATTTTTTGATGGGTATGGCTACAAACTGCCGGATGAAACAGAAGATAAAATTGAAGAATATATGCTCAAAGACGAACGGGCAGGACTGCAGAGCCGTCCGACCGGTGCGGCAATCGGCACGATTTCAACGTGGACGGATTTACAAAAGGAATATGCTGATTTTATTTGCAGCTCAACAGATATTGATTTGTCAGGCTTAAAAGTAGTGCATGACGGTGCAAATGGTTCTGCGTCCGTATTAGGACCTGAAATTTTACGCCGTTTGGGGGCCGAAGTCATTGCTATTCATCACGAACCCAACGGTGTTAATATCAATGAAAACTGCGGCTCGACACATTTGGAAAGCTTGAAGAAAGCTGTTTTGAAATATGGTGCGGACGTAGGGATTGCCAATGACGGCGATGCAGACCGCTGCCTGGCTGTTGATGAAAAAGGCCAGGAAATGGACGGTGACCAAATTATGCTGTTGTGTGCCTTAAAACTTAAAGAAGAAGGCAAGCTAAAGCAAGATACTGTTGTCGGCACGGTAATGAGCAATATTGGCTTCCATAAAGCACTGAAAGAAATGGGGTGCAAGTCGGAAATAACAGCTGTCGGTGACCGTTATGTACTGGAACGGATGCGGAAAGATGGCTACTGCCTTGGCGGTGAACAATCTGGGCATATTATTTTCTTGGATTACAATACAACCGGCGATGGCTTGCTGACAGCAGTACAGCTTCTCAGCATTATGAAACAAAAACAAAAGCCGCTGTCTGAATTGGCATCTCTCATGACTCGGTACCCGCAGATTTTGAAAAATGTCCGTGTACAAACAAAATCTGGCTGGGAAGAAAACAGCTTGATTATGGCTGCTATTGCGTCCGGCGAAGCAGAATTAGGCGATGAAGGGCGTATCCTCGTCCGTCCATCCGGCACGGAACCTTTAATTCGCGTCATGGCAGAAGGCCCTGACTTAGAACAGCTCAAGCGCATTGTCGATGATATTGCTGTGGTAGTTGAACATGAAATGGGTCCATCTAAATAGAATTTAGAGTATTGACTTAAAAAGATAAAATATATATAATGTGGGAATGGAGTTTAAGCATATTGAGCTTCATTCCTGTTTTTTTACAGGCGTTTGGAAATCCTTCGTAAAATGGATAGCGCTAGTACCTTACAAGTAAGGTAGACGAGGAAGAGAAGTATCGAACAGTCAGCGGATGTCTCTCGGCAGCTTCAGTCGTTACATGATAAAAAAACATGGTGGTAACACAATGGACAAATGTATCATGCGAAGCAATGAACCGTAATAATTGAATAGCAGGAGGATAACATTATGTGTGGTATTGTAGGTTATATTGGAGGCAGAGAAGCAGCTGATTTCCTTATGGACGGCTTGGCAAAGCTGGAATACCGTGGCTATGACTCAGCAGGTATTGCTGTATACAACGATGGAGCGATTGCCGTACGGAAGAAACAAGGCCGTTTGGTAAATCTGGCAAATGAAGTTAAAACACATCCCGTATCCGGTACAGTCGGTATTGGACATACACGCTGGGCAACGCACGGCGGCCCATCGGATGTCAATGCCCATCCGCATACAGACGAAAAAGGAAATTTCGCTATTGTCCATAACGGCATTATCGAAAACTACATGGAACTGAAAGAAGAACTGCTTGCCAAAGGATACCATTTCAAATCGGAAACAGATACAGAAGTAGTGGCTCATTTGTGCGCTGATATGTATGACGGCGATTTTACGCGTACGGTACGCAAGGTGTTGGCACGGCTGCGGGGTTCATATTCCCTCGTATTTATGTGCAAATTTGAACCGGATAAAATCATTTGCAGTAAAAAAGATAATCCGCTGATTGTCGGATTAGGTGATGGCGAAAACTATATTGCATCGGATATTCCAGCTATTTTAAACTATACGCGCAAAACGTACATTATGAATGATGGCGAAATTGCTATTGTACAGAAAGATAAAGTATGGGTAACGGATTTAGCAGGTAAACCGATTTCTAAAAAAGTCTTTGAAGTAAACTGGGATGCAGAAGCAGCCGAAAAAGGCGGCTTTGAACATTTTATGCTTAAAGAAATTTATGAACAGCCGAAGGCTATTCGCGATACGATGAGCTGCCGTATTACGGAAGACGGTAAACATGTCCATTTTGATGAGTTGAACTGGACGCCGGAAGATGTCAATTCTATCGGCAAAATTATGATTACGGCGTGCGGCACGGCATATCATGCTGGATTATTGGCGAAGTATTTTATTGAAAAATTAGCGCGTATTCCCGTAGAAGTAGATATTGCTTCTGAATACCGCTACCGCAACCCGCTTACAGACAGCAAAACATTGTGTATCATTATCAGCCAGTCCGGCGAAACTATTGATACATTGGCTGCTCTCAAAGAAGCGAAACGTTTAGGTGCTCGTTCATTGGCCATTACCAACGTCGTAGGTTCTTCTATTTCCCGCGAAGCAGATCAGGTTGCTTATACATGGGCTGGCCCGGAAATTGCCGTAGCATCGACAAAAGCATATACGACGCAGCTCGTTACCTTGCTCCTTTTAGCATTGTATATGGGACGCTTAAATGGGAATCTGGCTGCAGAAACAGAAGAAAAAATTCTTCGTGATTTAATGGCTGTGCCGGATGCATGCCAAAAAATCTTTGATCGTGTAGATGACATCAAAGGATTGTGCGATGCATTTAAAACAGCAGAAGATGTTTTCTTTATCGGCCGTTCTATGGATTATGGTCTGGCAATGGAAGGGTCTTTGAAATTAAAAGAAATTTCTTATATTCACGCGGAATCTTATGCCGGCGGCGAATTGAAACACGGAACCTTGTCTTTGATTGAAAAAGGCATTCCTGTTATCGCATTGGCTACGCAAAAAGATGTAGAAGAAAAGATGATCAGCAATATTAAAGAAGTCAAAGCGCGTGATGCGTATGTTATCGGTGTCGTTCAAGAAGGCGATACGGAAGTAGGCAAAACCGTGGATTCGCTGATTCAAGTACCGCAGTCAGATAATTTTGTCGTAACGATTATGGCAATTATTCCGCTGCAGATGTTGGCATACTATATTGCAGTCAGCCGCGGCAATGATGTAGATAAACCAAGAAATTTGGCAAAGAGCGTTACAGTAGAATAATATATATTAAGAAGGGCTATGGCATGAGGCGATAGCCCTTTTTGAATAAAAAAAGAACTATGTAAAGTAAGAAAGGTTTCTTTACTAGATAAAGGAAATGCTATATAATCTATGCTGTATTAGAAAAAGAATGCAGGGGTTTCTAGAAACATAGTTAAAGCGTATGGAAAAATATCTTAGTACAAATGCCATAAAAAAATCAATTTTGTTAAAATGTGCTCATTATATGGAGCAAGCTTTAATTCCCGTATTTCAGAAAGAAGATTGGAAAATCTTTCGTTTGGGTAATGAAAGATCTGATTTTTCTCAGGTCACGTCTTATGACGGTGCGCTGGATAGTGAAGCGCTGCAGCAAGTTTTTTCTGTTCATCATTTTGATCTCCTTGTCTACGATTTACGGCAAACATTAGGCAGGCAGTCTGTCAGTGACTTAGAACAAATGCTGCAGCTTGCTGCTCATCATGCAGACCGAATAGTACTGTTGTCCGGGGCAGATGTATTTAATACAAAGCAAACGGGAGTAGAAGAAACAGCACAGATGCAGGCTGATAATAAGGAAGGAATGTATTTATTCCGGCTAGAAACGCTGGCACTGAGTTGGAAAAAACAAGGTCTTCCGATTACGATTTTGCGTTTTCCTGATATCTATGGCTTAGGTATGGGGTGGAATGATGGCTTTACGGCCCGCTATCTTTACATGTGTGCAGAAAAAGAAAAAGTACCGGTATACAAAACCGATGAACGACGGGAATTGTTATCTGTCCGTGATGCGGCGTATGCTGTCTTACAGACATATGAACGCGGCTATACTGGTGATTATTTGCATATTGCGCCTGTTCAATCAGTGACATATAACGAGTTTTATGAGATGATTGATTCGGTTGCAGCAGGGACAATTTCTGTCGATGCCCAACGGCAAGGCAGCTTTGCGCAGGCACTGCTCAGCCCATCCTTGGCTAAGCAGCAGATTGGATGGCAGGCACGAAACCGTGTATCTAAAGAAGATTTGGCTGCGATGTATCAAGACATTACGCAGACTGTGAATCGAAAAAACAAGCTTCGGCAGAAAAAAAGACGTAAACGACGTTTTGCGGCTTGGAAAGAAACGCTGATTCCATATATAGAAAACAGCGTAGGAGCGTTCGTAATGCTGGGAGTTGCGAAACTTCAAAATGGGCATACGGTTAACCCCGTAGTACCTTTTGATTTTAATTTTTTGTATATTTCCATTATGGGACTGTTGTATGGCCGTCGTCATGCATTTTTAGCCGTATTTTTTTCGTATATTATCCTTCTTTTTTCCCAATTTAGCGATTTGGGATTTGGCTTGATATCTATCCTGTATTCACCAGAGGAACTGCTTCATTTTTTGTCTTATTTGGTTATCGGCGTCCTTTCCGGATATGTTGCTGAGCAGTCAAAATTTAGTGCTCAAGCAGCCCGCTGGCAGCATCTTCATGATTTAGGACAGTATCGTTTTTTGCGGCGTCTTTTTGATGAAAATGTAAAGCTAAAAGATAAAATGTACCGGCAGATCGTGAATACCCAAGATAGTATGGGGCGCATGTATCATATTGTTAGCAGTCTGGATTCCGTAGAGCCGGAAAATATATATAATAAAACGGCGTTGGTAACAGCTAAAATCCTAGATGTTTCACAAGTTAGTATTTACGTTATCGGTAAAAATAAGGCATACCTGCGTCAAAAAGTGCGTATTGGGGACAAGACAGAAGAAGAACCGCATTCGCTTAAAATAGAGGACTATCCATACCTGCAGCAGATGATGAGAGATCATAAACTATTTATCAATCGCGATCTTCTTAAGGGGATTCCGGATATGGCAGCACCGATAATCTATGAAGACCAGGTTATTGCTGTTATTCAGATTTATCAGATGAATTTTGACAAATGGAGTATCTATCAACTGAATTTGATGGCAGTTACCAGCCGCTTGGTGTCAGCGGCCTTGGCTAGAGCGTATTCTTGGGAAGAAGAAACGATGCAGCGATACTATATTCCGGATACACGGATTCTTAAGGAAGATAAATTCATCCAAATTATTGAAAAACTGCGGGAACGGCGTCAAATGCAGCGTGGGTATTCCATCATGATGGCGAAAGTAGATTTGCCTGGGATGACTTATAAACAGATAGATCAGCAAATCGGCACTCAAATACGGACGGAAGATTATATAGGCATTCTTGATAAAGCCGTGTGGCTTGTGTTTCCGGATGTCGATATGAAGATTTTGATGATGATACAGAAGCGGTTGACTCAAGGCGGCGTACCTATTTCAGATACGAAGGAGGTACTATAAATGGCACTTGTCATACTTGCAACGGTATATGCCGCGGCGGGCTTGCTGTTTTGTCTTCCTATTTGCCGCTGCTATGGTCGGGCTCAGGCGATAGTTGAATTTGTTGTTATTATATTGCTTCCTGGTTTGGGAATCCTAATGCTGTTGCTTTTGCATTTAGGTGTCAAGATATGTAAGCTGGATGAAGGCAGTGTAGAACTGATGCCGGAAACGGACCATGTATTTTCTTTACAGGACAGGGGCTATAATGCGGAAATTATTCCGATGAATGATATTTTTCTCCTTGATGATGCGAAATTGAAGCGCAAGTATTTTACTGATGCGATTCGGCAGGATATGGTAGATAATCAAGAAATCCTTCAGGATGCAGTTCATGATACAGACCGGGAAATTGCTTACTTTGCCGTGTCTTTGATGACCGCGAAAATGGAAGAAATCAGTGATGAGTTGTTTCAAATAGAGCAAAAGCTGAAAGAAATGCCGGACAACACGGAATTATTGAAAGACTATGCAGCGAAATTAAAAGTATTTCTGGATAGTGGCTACGGCGCAGAAATGGCTAGGCAGCAGCAGCGTCAAGCCTATATTTCTGCATTGGCATTGCTAAACCGGCAAATTCCCGATCAAGCTGTGTATTACACAGAACGGATTCACATGCTTCTTATCAGCGGACGTTTGGAAGAAGCTCGCATAGCATGCTTGGAATTTGCAAAAACGCACGCTGGCCAAGAAGAGCCGATTGTAATGGAAATAAAATTATATCAAGCCCTGCACGATGCAGAAAAGCTGCAGGAACAGGTGCAGAAACTGAAAGCACTGCCAAAGCGATTATCGCCGGAAGCAATACGGATTATTCGTTTTTGGGATAAGGAGACTGGTCATGCATAGACAAAGTATTTTTTGGATTATTGGTATTGTCCTATTGCTGGGTCTATTTTTCCAATACAATCGAATGGATGGATTTTTGCATTTATTTACTATGGCTAATAACCGCATGAGCATAGAAGAAAATAGTGGTACCCCATGGAAGGGGGCTGCGGAAGTAACCCCGGATATGTATCTCATTATATATGATCCCAGTTCTGTAGAGAGTATGTTCCTGCGCCATGAAACAGAACGGATGATTACAGAAAAAAAGATGAAATTTCAAAGCGTCCGTAATGATACAGTTGCTGCTATAGATAAGGATTCCGTCCGCGGTGTCATCTTGGCAACTGGTGATTTGGGACATGTCGCTTCTTTGTCGGCTGTTTTTTCATATGTTGAACAAGGCGGTACGGCTGTCTTGCTAACGAGACTGGTACAGAATCCGGATATGCCAATGAGTCAGGATACGCTTTCCAAGTTGGGAGTTAGCCAGTTGGATGCCGAATCTAAATCCTTTACTGCCCAGGGACTTACGATGCAGACCGATTTTTTACCGGGCAGTAAAGGTGTTCAAGTAGCTGGCGATATCCACTATAAGACCTTTGTCGATTCGTTAACGCTTTTGGATTCTGCTGTTGTTCACGTTAGTGATTATAACGGTACAGTGCCCCTCATTTGGCAGCAGTCCTATGGAAAAGGAATGTTCTACGTGTACAATGGATCCATTCGTCCTGATAAGACAAACCGCGGCTTTTTAATGAGTTTTTTAGCTCATTGCGGTGAAGATACGCTCTATCCAATTGTTGGCTGCAAGATATTTTTTATTGATGATTTTCCCTCGCCTATCCCCGAAGGGTATCAAGACAAAATTCGCAGTGAATATCATATGACGACCCGTGATTTTTACCATCGTATTTGGTGGCCTTATATGAAGGAGCTGCAAGAAAAGGAACACATCAAATATACGGGAGTTATTATTGAAAGCTATGGCGATCAAGTACAGGGACCGTTCCAACCGATTTATGAAAAGGAAGGGCGTAATGCGCTTTTAGTATATGGCAATGATTTGATTTCTGTTGGCGGTGAAATGGGCATTCATGGCTACAATCATCAGCCGTTGGTGCCTCCGGGATATCAAGATGATGAACCGGATTACGTTCCTTGGCAGCGGACAAGTGATATGAAAGACGCCCTTACGGAATTAAACCGTTACGTTCATGAAGCATTCCCGAAATATACATTCCAAGTCTATGTACCGCCTTCCAATATACTCAGTCCCCAAGGGAAAAAGACGATAGAAGAAACGTTGCCGGATATTCGGGTTTTTTCTTCGTTATATGATGGTCCATCTAATGAAGAAGCGTATTATCAAGAATTTAAGCGAGAAGATAATGGAACGTATGATATACCTCGCATTACGTCAGGATATAAACCGCCAGAACTAGATTTGTATTTTGAATGTACTACGATTACATCTATCGGTGTGTTTAACCATTTTGTTCATCCAGACGAACTTTTTTATGAAGAAAGTAAAGATCTGACTTGGCATATGATGAGTGAAAGCCTCATAGCGTTCTTGCATCAGATTGATACAAGGTATGGTTGGCTGACACCCGTGACTATTTCAGAAAGCCTGCCGTATTTTGACAGTTATTTTGATTTGGATTATCGGGTTATCCGTAAGCCGGATGAATTGGAAATTCATTGCTGGCAGTATGTTAACAGTGCTTCCTTCTTATTGCATTCTACGAAAGAAGTACGTTCTACAAAAGGGTGCAGTGTACAAAAAGCGGGCGATGAAACGTATTTTGTCAAAGTGACAGAACCAGAAGCCCATATTTATTGGAAAGGACAGTCATCATGAAAATCTGTTTATTGACGGAAGGTTCGTATCCCTATGTTGTCGGCGGCGTATCTTCATGGGTTCAGATGCTGATGACTGGATTGCCGGAATTTGAATTTACTATTTATTCTGTTGGAGCGGAAGAAAAAGATCGAGGCAAATTTAAATATACGTTTCCGGATAACTGCACAGGCATTCAGGAGGAATTTCTTGATAAGATTCTAGCCTTACGCTCGCCAGGGATGATGGAACATGTTCTAAATAGTTTCCAAAGGCGAATTTTGCTGGAATTAGTACGGGGAGATAATCCTATTGATATTTCAGGACTTGTCGATATTTTCCGTTCGCATACTTGGAATAGTCCGCTTGATATTTTTATGTCCTCAGATTTCTTTGATGTCATTCGCAAAGTATACAAGGAACGGTATGGATACTTGCCGTTTACGGACTTTTTTTGGACGCTGCGTTCTATGCTGTTGCCCTTGTTTTATCTCGTGCAGCAAGATTTGCCCCAAGCCGATATATATCACAGCGTGGCTACAGGCTACTGCGGCATTATCGGTTCTATGGCAGCTGAAGTGTATCACAAACCCTTTATTTTGACAGAACACGGTATTTATTGTCGGGAACGGGAAGCAGAAATCATCAAGAGTGACTGGGCGAAGGGTGATTTTAAAAGCATATGGAGTAATTATTTTTATAATTTGGCCAAAATTGCTTATAAGCATGCTGATAAGGTATACACTTTGTTTGAACACAACGCTAAAATTGAAGCGGATTTAGGCTGTGATCCTCAAAAAATTCATGTCGTTCCCAACGGTATTCATATGGAAAATTTTTCCAATATTCCCAAATTGAAAGAGCATGACGGGCCTATCAATTTGGGGGCTGTCGTCCGTGTAGTGCCGATTAAGGATATTCTTACGCTGCTGCGCGCTTTTTTTCTGGTTCATCAAGAAATGCCTGATACTCATCTATATGTCATGGGCAATATGGAAGAAAATCCGGAATATGTAGAAACATGCAAACGAATGACTCGGCTTCTTCATTTGGAAGAGGCAGTGGATTTTACTGGCACCGTTAAGGTAACAGACTATTTGCCGAAAATGGATTTGACTATCTTGTCGAGTATTAGTGAAGGACAGCCGTTGTCGGTACTGGAATCGTTTGCAGCCCATCGGCCGGCGGTTACAACGGATGTCGGCTGCTGTCAGGAATTGATTTACGGAGATAGCAAAGATAAGCTGGGAACTGCCGGTGCTGTTGTACCACCGCTGGATTTTAGCTCGATGGCTCGGGAAATATTGCGGTTAATTCGAGATTTTAAACTGCGTTTTCAGATGGCTGAAGTAGGGTATGAACGGACGAAACGGAATTATACCTATGAGCAATTTATCAATTCGTATCGAACTATTTATTTACAGGAAGGAGAAATCTAACGATATGGCTGGCGTAGGGTTTGAATTAAAAAAATTATTCCGTGCCCGTACGGTGGCCGGTTATCTGAAAGCATATTCTTTTTCTGTATTGATTACGACGGGACCGTTTATTTTGCTGACTGGGATGATATTGGCGGTGCAGCTGTTGTTTTTGCTGTTTCAAGTGCTGCCGTATGAAAATGATTTATTTGTAGCTTCTTCTGTATACGCTTTTATTTTTTCGCAGATAGTATCTTCAGGCTTTACTAAGGTCGTTACACGCTACTTGGCGGACTGTATTAGTATGGATCGGTATGAAGATGTGACGGCATCTTGTTTTGGCTTGATTGCGATTCTTTTGGGGATAGGCAGTATACTAGCTCTTGTTTTTTTCTGGTATTCACCGCTGGGTCTTTTAGAAAAACTTAGTGCGTATGTATTCTTTTCTCTTTTGTTGGTTATTAATGCGGAAAGCCTGTATTTGACAGCACTGAAAAAGTTTAAGCCGCTTTTAGGCGTGTTTGCCTTGGGCGTTAGTCTGTGTGTATGCGGGGTCTATTTGTTGCTGCGACTGTCAGTTACCCAAGCAGCTGTTTCAGCTCTTCTTGGTGTAGATGCAGGGTTAGCTGTCATGGCAAGCTTGTTTCTATCTCAGATTATCCGCTTTTTTGGAATGCCGAACGGCGGTCGTCACTTTGCTTTTTTACCGTATTTTGATAGAGATTGGCGGCTTTTTGTATATGCTGTGATGTTTTCAGGAGGTGTATTTTTACCCAACATTGTGACTTGGATGAGCAGCGATTGGGGCAAGACTGTAGTCGGTACCTATCGCTATGCTCCGCTGTATGATATTGTTACGTTCTATGCCTTCTTATCGATACTGCCGTTGATGGTAATTTTTGTGGTTTACATGGAAACCAGATTTTATGAAACCTATGCGAACTATTTTCAGGCGATTACCCGCAAAGGAAATTTTCGGGACATTGAAACAACACGGAAAACAATGATTCATACCTTGTGGTTTGAACTGCGCAGCGCAATGGAATTTCAATTTTTGGTTACGATGGTGTTTTTGGCTTGCGGGTCGTATATTTTATCTTGGGCCCATATTGAAAATAAGGCGGTGAATATGTTCGATGTTCTGCTCATGGCGGCATATCTTATTGGAGTTTTTCAAATTTTGGGAATTATGTTGGAATACTTTGACGCACAGAGACAGTTGCTTCGTATTTCGGTTGCATTTTTTTTGATAAATGGAATTTTGAATATATTAGGTTTGGTGTATGTAGGAGAAAATGTCTACGGTTTTACTTTTTTCGTAGCTGCGGCTATTTCCTTAGGATATGCTTGGCAGCAGATTGTTTATTATGTGAATCGTATTAATTATTATGTATTTTGTGGTCAGCCTATGTTTTATCAGCAGCATGTCGGCTGGCCAACACGGCTGGCTCGCCGTATGTACGGACCGACGGTGGATTGTTTAGGTAAAGAGGATGATTGATGATGACGCACAGAAAAAAAGGAGAATTGCTGTGCTGCTTGGTATTGGCGGCTGTTTGCACGCCGGCTATTCATATGGCTGTACAGGCATCCAATGCAGATACTATGCACGAAATTCCTTCGGAAATTACAGCTCTGCGCAATGCTCGCGATGAAATACGCTATCGTCATCAGGCCGAAGCCGACGTTTCTCAGGCGAAACATGATTTGCAGCAATCTCGTCAAAATGCAGCAGAAGCAATTGCAGCTCGAAAAGAAGCGGCAGATAACGTAGCCACTGCTAAAGAAAATGTGACGATGTTGACACAGAATCTAGCTCAGACGCGTCAAGCCTTAGCGATGGCACAAACGGTCTTGGCTGAACGGACGCAGGCCGTTGCAGCAGCACAGCAGGCAGTAGCAGCATATGCCCCCGAGTTAGAGAGTGCCAAACAAGAAGCTGCAGAGAGACAGCAGGTGTATGACGATTTGGAAAGTCAGGCACAAAGTGTATCTCAAGAATATGAAGAAGCTATGCAAAAGGCAGAGGCATCTCAAAAAGCAGATCGTGAGCAATTAGTAGCAGAAGCTGTCAATGCCGTAGGATATGAATTGAATCGTTTTGACGAAGCGCAGGCCATGGTAGATGCACAGGAAACCAATACGGATGGGGATATCGAAGCGTTGGGACGCGAGTATGATGAGCAGCTCAATTCGTTAGATACGCAGATGCAAACGGCCAGTGATGATCTGGATGCAGCTCAGGCAGCACTTGATGCGGTACAGGAACAGATGGATGCACTCAAGGAAACGTGGAACGAGGCACAGGCATTGGAAGAAGAAAGCCGCCAAGAAGTAGCTGATTACCAAGCGGAGATAGCTAATTTAGCAGCTGAGTTAGTACAGGCCCGCCAAGATGAAGAAGAAGCAGAACGGTATGATCGGGAAGCGCAGGACTGGCTGAATCGTGCCGTTTCCAATGAGGGACAGCTGATAATAGCAGCACAACTTCAAGAATATGCATTGGCACATTTGGGGGAATGGTCCGGTTTTTCGACAGGAATTGAATATTATCATTGGAAAGGCGACCATACAGGATATCAATTATTTTTACCGTTCACGTATGCCCAACAACGTCAAATGCATGGACATAAGGTAGATTTCGGTATCAGTACGGGATATCTTCATTCCGATACAGGGTTGGAGCATGGTACGGCTGCCGGTATGGCGGATACACAGCTTAGTGTGATGTATCATACGGATCATCCTGTAAACAGTACGCGGTATTTCATTAATTTTAATCTGCCTACAGGGCAGCATACATTTTATCAACATGCCGTTGTCCCAGAAGGGTTGGCTCATTTTACTGATTTTGGAGCAGGGTTTGAATTTACACCCGGAATAGAAGGCGTTCACCATTATAATGAAGAAGATAGTTTGATTGGCCGTATTCAATATACCTTTCGTACCTCGTATGACTATTCCAAAGAAGTGCCAGGACGCAATGTTTCACCGGGAGATATCTTTCATCAGGAACTGGCGTATCAACATGCAGGCCCCAAAGTACAATATGCATTTCAATTACTTCATAGTGCTAGTTCTTCGGCTAGTCAAGATAGTATATTTCTTGATGAAGCGGGTATTTGGCATGCGGGAACTATACAGCATTATACAGATGGCGACGAATGGGAAATGCGCATTTTTTACAACCGTTCTATTACGGATAAAAATGAATTATCACTGTATACGATTCAAAACCTTACGGAAAAGACGAAGGGGTTTGCTTCGGACGATGCCCATGCCCGGTATTATGGCGTAGGATGGATGCATCATTTTGATGAAAAGCGGGAATGGCATGCTTGGATACATTATAAAGATGCATCTTCGAGTTATGATCCGCTGCGGTTAGACCTTAATAGCACAGGGTATAGACGTTATTCGTTGGCAGCGGGATATTCTTGGCAGCATTCGCCGACAGAAACACTGAGCTTGGATGTTGAACGGTATAGACGCCATAATCGACACGCTAATACCTATCAAGGCTGGGGTATTGTTGCCTTGTATACTAAGACAGTATAAATACTATATCATGACAAAAGGAGATTTTAATGATGTTAAAGAAACTCTTGGCTGCGGTAGTCGCTTTCACAGGGATACTGTCTGTTTCTCACTGTATTGCAGATAGATCCAATACCACACCGGAAACGGAAATGATAAACTTGATAGGGGAAATTCAAGAATATGCGCAGAAAAAAGATTCCCACTTCCAAATTATTGGAAATGGCGCGGCGGGTTTATTGGAAGAAACACCGACGAACCGTGCTGCGAATGTAGAACGCCTTATTTCCTATTTGGATGGCTTTTTAACGGAATCTGTCTATTATGAACAGGATACCAAAGAGCGTACGAAGAAACAGCCTAAATCGTATGTAGCTTATTTGCGAGAAATGTTTGCAAAACCTAAAGCAGCTGGCAAAGCCGTATGGACATTAGACTACATAGATGATCCCAAGCATCAGCAGGTAGATGAACAGCTGGGGCGAGAAGATGGGTATGTGAGTATGGCTCTTTCAGGAATACAACTGGATACGATACCGCAGCGGCAAGTACCATCTGTAAATACCAAAAATATATATCGGGTACAGGATGCGCAAAATTTTTTGTTTCTCTTAAATCCTGGTGCATTTTCAGAAAAATCAGTTTATTTGGAATCGCTGAAAGAAACAGAATACGATGCGATTGTTATTGATTTATATTATGGCGATGCGCCGCTGACAAAAGCTGATGTAGATATGTTGAAAACAAAACCGCAAGGGGGAAGACGAATAGTCATGGCCTATATGAGTGTTGGCGAGGCAGCCGATTATCGCCCCTATTGGAAAGAAGAATGGAATCAGAAGCGACCGAGTTGGATTTGTAATCCTAATCCAGCTTGGCCGGGAAGCTATAAAGTACAATATTGGACGCCTCAGTGGAAACACCTTTTGTATGGAAATGACAAGGCGTATTTAGATACCATTATGGCGGCTGATTTTGATGGTGTTTTTTTAGATGTCATCGATGCTTGGCAATATTTTGCAAAAAAATAGTTGACAGCGAAGGGGATTTGCGATATACTAATCAAGCCGTCGGGAACGGGGCACTGCAAAGGGCGCTGAAAACTGACGGGATATGTCTTTTTACGAGAACGAAGAAAACTTCTTCAAAAAAGTTCTTGACAAACTCGTTTGAGTTTGGTAAGATATACAAGCCGTCGCAAGACGGCGATGACCTTTGAAAACTGAACAATGTAAGAATCGAATGAACGCCAGAGTGCGAGGTCGTTTCTTTGATTTTTCAAAGAAACAGACGTCAATCAATTCAAAAACGTGATGAAATCATCACACCAAAAACAATAATTTGA